>JAMOMQ010000044.1 GCA_027066995.1 Flavobacteriales bacterium | reverse complement strand
GGTATGTTTGGTAACGAGTTGTTCCAAATAAGATTCCAATTCTACGGGATTCGCTTTTTTGTTAAAGGACGGCACCGTTAAGTCATAGCGAATACCACTGGCTACAAAGGCTCTTTTGACTTTGGGATGATTGTCAATGCTTTTGTATATGTCCAACAAATCTTTATGAGAGGTATCCAAATTACTGCAAACCACAGGATTGATACAAGAGGGTGCCGTGCATTTTTCGCAAATGCTCAAATCTTTACCTTTCATTTTATACATATTAGCCGAAGGGCCGCCAATGTCGGATATATAACCTTTAAAATCCTCTTGTTCAACAATTTGATTCAGCTCTTTAAGTATCGATTTTTTACTGCGACTGGCAATAAATTTACCTTGATGCGCCGAAATGGTGCAAAAACTGCAACCACCGAAACAGCCTCTGTGAATATTGATAGAATGCTTAATCATTTCATAAGCGGGTATAGGACCACGCTTGCGATATTTGGGATGTGGCATTCGGGTAAAAGGCAAATCAAATGCGGCATCAATTTCGTGCTCGGTCATGGCCGGATAAGCCGGATTAATCACCAAAGTTTGATGGCCTATTTTTTGTAAAATCCGGTTCTTAGCTTTCATCATATTGGATTCTACTTCCAAGGTTTTAAAATTTTGGGCAAAAGCTTTTTTGTCCGTTAAGCAACGTTCGTGTGAGTGAATCCATATATCATCCCAATGTTTGTTTTTGGGAATTATTTCATTTTCGTTTAATAAATAAGCCGTTTGTTTAATGGTTTTTAAAGAAGAAAATGGCACGCCGCGTTCTACCAATTTTACAATTTCGCGCAAAGGCTGTTCTCCCATGCCATAAACCAGCAAATCAGCGCCCGAGTCTTTTAAAATTGAAGGTCTCAAATTATCACTCCAATAGTCGTAATGGGTTACCCGTCGGAGTGAAGCTTCTATACCGCCTAAAAGAATAGGCACATCAGGAAAAAAACGTTTTAATATTTGGCTGTATTTGACACTGGCATAATCCGGTCGATGTCCCCATTCACCACCGGGAGAATAAGCATCTTTGTCTCGGGGTTTTTTACTGGCGGTATAATTGCTAATCATAGAGTCCATACTGCCGGCTGTCACTGCAAAAAACAGACGCGGTTTTCCCAACTTGGTAAAATCTTGCAAATTATCGCGCACATTGGGTTGCGGCACAATGGCAATGCGTAAACCAAAACTTTCAAATATGCGCCCGACTACTGCGGGCCCGAATGAGGGATGGTCAATATAAGCATCGCCGCTAAAAAGAATAACGTCCAGTTGATCCCAACCGCGTTTTTTGACTTCTTTGGCGGTAGTAGGTAACCAATCGGTAAGACTGTATTTATGAACTTGCATATCAAAATATTTCCGGACAAAGTTACAACAATAGCCTAAAACTTTGTTTCACCAAATCGTTTTGGTATTATCTATTTCTTTTTATTGGCAAAGGCTTTCATTCGTGCTTGCCATTCGGTAGTTTGTGACAAAAATGCAAAATTGTCGGCAGCATAGAGTTTAGCCGCTTCAATCTCGCGTTTAGTGGTAAAATTGACCGTGTTTTTAGTATATTCCAACGCCAGAGCGGGTGCTTCGGTAATTTGACGGGCAATAGCGATGGCTTTGTCAATAAGCTCGGAAGCATTGGCAGTATAATTGACCAATCCCATTTGCAAAGCTTCACCGGCTTCTATCATACGACCTGTGAGCAACAAATCTTTAGTGCGCCCCTCACCTATCAAACTCTTTAAATACATGGTGCATGTGGCCGGTAAAATGGCCCCTAATTTGACCGCAGGATAACCAACTTTGGCACCGGTAGACATAATTCTTATATCGGCAGCCGTGGCATAACCGAAACCACCACCTAAAGCCAATCCGTTTATCATGGCAATGGTGGGTTTTGGAAAATTGTAAATCAATTCGGAGGTGTTTTCTAAAAGTAAAGCAAAGCTTCTGGCCTGTTCTACTGTTTTCAAATCCAACAAAGCTTTTAAATCCACACCGGACGAAAAGGCTTTGCCTTCACCCGAAATGATCATAACTTTTAAAGTATCATTGGCAGATTCTTGTCTTAAAAGAGCCGCTAATTCTTCCAACAAATCTTGATTAAAAGCATTGTATTTATCCGGCCGGTTAAATTTTAAATAACCGATGCCGGCTTCCATTTTATAATTTATCAAGGACATAATCAATCAATTTTAAAAAAACAAAGATAGCGCAATTTTACATTTTATTATCTTAAATTTGCATGATTCTTATTGTTGACAAAAACAAGCATTTTATGCAAGCACAAACCATTTTTTATTGGCTTACGGGTATTATTATCGTTATATTTCTTATTGAAAAATATTTGGATTGGCTCAATGCCCGCCATTTTAATGACAGTTTACCCGAAGTCGTTGCCGATGTATATGATGCAGCATCTTATCAAAAATCTCAAAAATATAAAACCGCCAATTACAAATTTGAACAGTTCACCGGTTTTATATCGCTTATGGCTATTCTGGCCATTTTATGGTTTAAAGGCTTTGCCTGTCTGGATCAGCTAGTGAGCCGGTGGACGTCTTCCTCGTTTTTACAAAGCTTGTATTTTTTTGGCGTTTTAATGGTTTTAAGTAGTATTTTGAGTTTACCTTTTGCTTACTACCGCACTTTTGTAATTGAAGAAAAATTCGGTTTTAACCAATCGACTCGAAAATTATTTTTCACGGACCAAATCAAATCCCTCTTGATAAGCCTTGTGTTAGGTGGTGTTTTATTAAGTGCTTTTATTTGGTTTTACCAAAAAACAGGGACGTCATTTTGGATATATGCCTGGGGCGTTTTTGCTTTGTTTAGTATTTTTATCAATATGTTTTATACCGATTTGATTGTGCCGCTGTTTAACAAACTGACGCCCCTACCCGACGGCGAATTGAAAGATAAACTAAAAGACTTGGCTCAAAAAACAAATTATCATCTATCAAAAATTTATGTTATAGACGGCAGCAAGCGCAGTAGCAAAGCCAATGCATATTTTTCAGGTATAGGTCCGAATAAAAAAGTGGTTTTGTATGACACCTTGATCAAAGACTTGACCCCCGCCGAAATTACAGCCGTTTTAGCCCACGAAATAGGTCATTACAAACGTAAACATATTATATATCAGCTTATATTGTCATTACTGACCACAGGTTTAATGCTTTATTTGTTATCCTTAGTCATACATAGCGACTTATTAGCCCAAGCTTTAGGCGTGCCGGCAGCCAAGTTCCACATTAATATAATTGCTTTTGCTTTACTATTTACGCCTTTATCTTTTATGATAGGACTTCTGACCAACCATGTATCGAGACGCTTTGAATATCAAGCGGATGCTTTTGCCAAAAAATATCATAATTATGAGGATTTAATCAGCGGGTTAAAAAAGTTGAGTCGTAACAGCTTGAGCAATTTAACCCCGCATCCGTGGTATGTTTGGGCACACTATTCACATCCAACTTTACTACAACGAATCAAAGCTTTACAAGACCGGTAAAAAAGATTATTTTTGCAAAAAAGAAAATACTATGAATCCAACCACCAAAAAAATATTATGGCAAGCCGCCTTGGTAACTGTTGTTATCTTTATTGTTACCGCCTTACTAATCATACCGTCCAAACCTACTCCTCAAAATTACCTGTTGAGCATAATGGCTGTTTTGGCTGGCGCCCGTTTATTTTCAAAATACCGCTAACTCTAAAATTCAGGTTTACGTCTTTCGACAAAAGCAGTCGTGCCTTCTTTAAAATCTGATGTAGTAAAGGCATTGCCGAATAATTTTTTTTCTATGTCAAAACCATCTTTGTAATAAGAAGCATTGACAGCCTTAATAGCCAAGGCTTGGGCTTGAGGCGAGTTTTTCATCAGTCTATGCGCTTTATTGACTGCGGTTTCCATGAGATTTTCCAAAGTGGTTAGTTCGGTTACCAAGCCGTAATCCAAAGCTGTTTTGGCATCTATCATATCGGCGGTTAGTATCATATTCATGGCACGTCCTTTGCCTATAATTTGTGCCAAACGTTGGGTGCCGCCATAACCGGGAATGACTCCCAAAGACACCTCGGGCAATCCCATTTTAGCACTATCGGCAGCAATACGGATATGAGAAGCCAAAGCCAATTCCAAGCCACCGCCTAATGCAAAACCGTTAATAGCTGCAATGACGGGCGTTTCCAAATTCTCAACAAAATCAAATAATAAAGCTTGACCGGTAGCGGCTAATTCACGACCTTGCACTGCATCAAAGTTCATAAACTCTTTGATATCTGCTCCGGCGACAAAAGCTTTTTCTCCACTGCCGGTGACTATAATCGTCCGCACCTGTTTGTCATCATTCAATTGTTTAAACGCTTCATGCAGTTCTTCTATAGTCTGCTTGTTCAAGGCATTGAGTTGTTTAGGACGATTTATGGTGATATAACCTATTTTGTCTTTTATTTCTATCAGTAAATTGTTATAATGTGTCATATTTTAAGATTTTTTATTTATCAAATTCAATTATAAAGGTAGTGCCTTGGTCGGTATCCGAATGAAAATAGATACGACCGTTATGATTTTCAATAATTCTTTTAACAATGGCCAAACCTAAGCCCATACCACTGTTTTTGGTCGTAAATTTAGGCTCAAATATCCGCGATTGATGTTCCGGAGCAATACCACTGCCATTATCGGTTACGGTGATATAAATTTTATCTTCAGTTTCACGCGCGCTAACCAATATATCAGGCATTCTGTCATCGGGGACGGCTTGTATGGCATTTTTTACCAAATTGGCAATGACGCGCTGTATTTGATTTTTATCAAAATTAAAAATAATTTTTTGATCGCTACTGACAAATCTTACTTCTTTGGGATCATATAATTTTAAAGCATTTCGAATTACTTCGACCAAATCGCCTTCTTGCAAATTGGCTTGGGGCATTTTTGCAAAATCAGAAAAAGCCGATGCTATTTTACTCATTAAATCAATCTGTTCGATAAGAATATTTGAAAATTCGTTAAACTTATCCTTAATATCCGGATCTTTCGGATCAAAAGTCATTTGAAAACTTTGAATATTAAGTCGCATGGGTGTCAACGGATTTTTAATTTCGTGTGCTACTTGACGGGCCATATTACGCCAAGCTTCTTCCCGTTCGGTTTGCGCCAATTTATTGGCACTTTCTTCCAACTTATCCACCATTTTATTATAAGATTCTATCAACTCATTGATTTCATCATTAGGATTTTTGATTTGTATTTTTTGACTCTGCTTAGAGAAAGATGTTTGTCGCAATACTTGATTGACCGTATTTAAAGATTTGGTAATATATCTCGACAAAAGATAAGAAATAATTATAGCCAAAAAGAACATTATGATATAAATGGTGCCCAAATTCTTTAAAAATTCTTCCAATTCCTTTTTATAAAAAGTGCTGTCGGCCAGGTAAGGCAAATTTAATACGGCAATAGGTTTGAATTTACGATTATATATATAACTGTATGACGACTGATATTCACCGTCTTTACCTTCATGCTTGATAACATAGCGTTTGTCGGGACTTTGATCGATTTTTTTAATAATTTCGGGGGACAATTGTTGCAAACTGTCATGCGATTGATTTAAACGCAACAAAGAACTGATAAGCAAATGACCTTGTAAATCATAAATGTTTATAGGCATTTTATGTATACGTGACAATTCACTTATACTGGACAACCCGCGTGTATTGCCATGAGACTTAAAAATATATTTTAGCTTTTCAGGTTTAACTTCAAAAGAGGTGTTTTCTAAAATACTGTTGATGTGCACCTTAACGGCAGTTTCCTTACGCAACAAACGTTTTTTATGATAATCTTCCGCCTCTTCACGATATTGCATTACGGTTACAACCAATATCATTACCGATGCCAAAAACACCAAGCCCATCATCGAAATAAAAATCTTGGATCGTAATGAAGTGGTCGAAATTTTCATGCTTATTTTTTCTCAAATTTACATATTTAAAACCAAAAACCCATTTAACGGTGTTTGATAGCAAATTTAGAAAAAAAATTCCGGTTTATTGAATGACTATTTTAAATAAAAATCTTTAAAATTAGAAAATATAAGACATAGAAAAATATATTTTAGCCGGTAATCTGTCTTAAAAAAATTGTTAAAAGCCTGCAAAAAAAACAAAAATGCTTTAATCAACAGAGTCTATAACCTGAAAAACCTTACAAATGTCAGTTTTTTTTATATATTAGCCGCAACTTAACTAAACAAAAATAAAAAACTAACTATGAAAAAATTGACGTTTATGATGCTGTTTTTAGGCGTAATGTTATCGACATATGCCCAAAAACTAACCGGTATAGTCATTGATGCTAATAATGATCCTATACCCGGTGCCAATGTGATTGTTAAAGAAACACAAAGTGGAACCACTACTGATTTTGAAGGAAATTTTACCATAACGATTAAAGAATTTCCGGTTACTTTACAGGTATCATTCATAGGTTACCAACCTGTTGAAATGAAAATTAACGGTCCGCAAACCTTAAAAATCATTTTAAAAGAAAATAATGAATTCTTGGAAGATGTGGTTGTTACCGCTTCAAGAAGTAAAGAAAAAATTAAA
The DNA here is from genome assembly GCA_027066995.1 of Flavobacteriales bacterium. Taxonomy (GTDB): domain Bacteria; phylum Bacteroidota; class Bacteroidia; order Flavobacteriales; family Flavobacteriaceae; genus WGBX01. The sequence goes on along the minus strand of JAMOMQ010000044.1, from coordinate 8,711 downwards.
GAATCACCGGTGAGTATAGAGCTGATGAGTTTAAAAGAAATAAAACGCACTACCGCGCCTTCTTTTTACGACGGCTTATCAAACCTCAAAGGTGTCGATTTAAACACTAACTCATTGACTTTTCAATCGGTAAACACCCGCGGATTTGCCACTTTTGCCAATAACCGTTTTTTACAATTAATAGACGGTATGGACAACACATCTCCGGCTTTAAATTTTCCGCTGGGGAACTTGATAGGTATCAACGAACTCGATGTGCAAAGTGTTGAAATCTTACCCGGTGCTGCCTCAGCTTTATATGGCGCCAATGCCTTTAACGGCGTTTTGAACATGCGTAGTAAAAATCCCTTTAACAGCCTCGGATTGAGTGCTTATGTCAAATACGGTGTTACCAAACAAGAAGCGGCCGGTACCAATCCGTATAGCGACGTTGGTGTCAGATATGCCTGGGGAGGTAATTATGCTGCGGCTAAAGTTAACTTCTCATTCTTAAAAGGTACCGATTGGTATGCCGTGGATTATACAGATATTGATACAAATCCCTTAAATGCCGGATTAAGAGGCAACCGTCAATCTAACCCTTCTTATGACGGTATGAATATTTACGGTGATGAAATTGCATACACCATACCTATTCACGATGCTACCGGCGGATTATTAGATGATATTCGTGTATCACGAACCGGCTATAAAGAAGTAAATTTAACAGATTATGAAGCCAAAAGTTTAAAAGCCGACGTCGGTTTTCATTACCGCCCCAGTGGTCAACCGGGCAAATTGGAATTTATATGGAACTCACGCTTCGGTAGCGGTAAAACCATTTATCAAGGTGCCAACCGCTATGTCTTGGACGGTATCTTAATACACCAACACAAATTGGAAGTAAAAAACAAAAACTGGTTTGTGCGTGCTTATTACACCGGTGAAGATGCCGGAAACTCTTACGACACTAAATTTACCGCTTGGAATATCAACCGTAAATGGCGTAGTGACAGAGCTTGGTTTACTGACTATGGACGTGTTTACGTAAATGCACGTTTAAACGGTGCCGACGAAGCTACTGCTCATCAAATGGCAAGAGATTTTGCCGATAACAGTCCGGTAGATTCTTTTGGACAACCGAAAACCCCCAGATTTGAACCGGGAACTCCGGAATATGAACAAGCTTTTGCCGAAGTAACCAGTGATCCCAATTTTAAAACAGGTGGTAAATTTATAGACAAAACCAATTTAAAACATATTGAAGGCAATTATAATTTTAGAGATTTAATCAAATTTGCCGAAATACAAATAGGCGGGTCATTACGCCGTTATTCGTTACATTCCGACGGCACAATTTTTACCGACTATCCGGGTTCTACCCCCATTAATATTGACGAAGCAGGTGCTTATATACAATTGAGCAAAAAATTGATGGACGACCGTTTAAAATTAGCCACTTCACTCCGTTATGACCAGCAAAAAAACTTTGACGGAAATTTCTCTCCCAGATTCTCTGCCGTTTATTCGGCTGGAGAAAATAAAGAACACAATTTCAGATTGTCTTTACAAACCGGTTTTAGAAATCCTTCCACACAAGATTTATATATCGGTTTGGACTTAGGCCCCATTACTTTGGTAGGTGCTGCCCCTGACAACCGAGATCGTTACGAAGAAGTGGTGCCGGCTCACGACCCTGTTAATAATGTAGATTTCCCAGCCACAATCACCGGCCGTGATGCTTATACTAATGCATATACGTTGAGTTCATTCCTCAAGTTTGAACAAACACAAAATCCGGCAGACTTAGTAGTTGCACAAACAGAAACCATCAAACCCGAACAAGTATCTACCATTGAATTTGGTTACCGCGGTGAAATTATTAAAAACTTAAGTTTGGACTTTGCCGCTTATTACAATCAGTATAACGACTTTGGAGCAAGCACACGCGTTATGGCATTGTCAAGCCAAGTAGGTACAGTTGATAACTTCAACAGCGCATTACCTGCTATTGGCTCTCATGCCTTTAAACCTTTTCAATTATATACCAATGCCAAATCTACCGTTATTTCTTACGGAGCTGATTTCGGAATTAACTACAAAGCCGGTGACTATATGATTGGTCTTATCTATGATTATGCCAAATTTGACTTTACCCCCGCCGAAGGCGAAGAAGATTTTAGGCCCGGATTTAATACACCCGAACATAGAATCAAAGCTTCGTTGGCTAATGATAAATTATATAAAGGCTTTGGTTTTAAAATAGACTATAAATACCAAACCGAATTTATGTGGCAATCGTCTTTTGCCGACGGCATGGTACCTGCGCGTAGCATTTTAGATGCACAAGTGAGTTATAATATTAAAAAATATAAAACCAAAATCAAAATCGGTGGTTCCAATTTACTTGGAGATGAATATTTACCTGCACCCGGCACCGGAAAAGTGGGTAGCATGTTCTACTTCGGATTAACTTATGGAAATTAATTCAAAAAAAATTAAAAGCTCTATATTTAAAAAGCTGCCTGTTATATCACGGGCAGCTTTTTTTTATTTGAATAAGAAAACCGAAGCTTTAAATTGGTTATTATAATACCAAAATGATACATATTTTAGTCCGATGTTTCGTTTCTTTTTCACTTGCTCAGCGTCGAAAATACTTGTCTGTAGCTACTCCTACTGTGTTTTTCTCGTTAAATAAGTAATCCCGAAGCTTCGGGATAAAATATTTTGTACTAAAACACAAATCAATGTGGTATAATTTTCTCTGTTGAAACAAATTTGAAAACGAAAATTCCCCATTTCAAACTAATACTAATTTAATGTAAATTTTTTTAAAAGCAGTCCAAAATCATTTGATAAGAAAAATAGTTTTATACCTTTGTGTGTTTCAATCATTAAGTTTAATCAAAACAAAAAATAAAATACTATGGCAAAACAATTTCCTAAATTTATAGGTGATGCGAATGAAGCGGTAGCCAGAGTAGCACATAAGATTAATGAAGTCTGTGCTATCTACCCCATTACGCCATCGTCTCCTATGGGTGAGCATGCTGATGCACTAAGCGCCAAAGGAGAAAAAAATATTTGGGGTGAAATTCCCCGCGTAATTGAAATGCAAAGTGAAGGTGGTGCCTCGGGTGCCGTGCACGGCGCTTTGCAAGGTGGTGCGTTGACTACAACATTTACCGCCTCACAAGGATTATTATTGATGATCCCCAATATGTATAAAATTGCCGGTGAATTACTACCGACTGTTTTTCATATTGCAGCCCGAACCGTAGCCACACATGCATTATCCATTTTTGGTGACCACTCCGACGTTATGGCAACACGCCAAACCGGATTTGCAATGTTATTTGGCGGATCTGTTCAAGAAGCGCAAGACATGGCTTTATTGGCACAATCAGCTTCATTAAATACCCGTGTGCCTTTTTTAAATGTGTTTGACGGTTTCCGCACTTCACATGAAATTCAAAAAATTGATGCCATTCCGGATGAAATTTTAAATGAAATGATACCGGAAGATAAAGTAATGGAGCATAAAGTCCGTGCTTTGGACCCCGACAGACCAAAATTGAGAGGTTCTTCTCAAAACCCTGATGTTTTCTTCCAAAACAGAGAACGCTCCAATCCGTATTATCAAAGAGTTCCCGGGGCAGTTAAAGAAGCTTTTGACAAGTTTTATGAACTGACAGGACGCCGTTACGAACTATACCAATACTATGGCGCCCCCGATGCCGAACGAATGATTATCATTATGGGATCAGGTATGGGAGCTGCTTTGGAAACCATTGAAGAAATGAACAAAAACGGTGAAAAAGTCGGTGTATTGGTCGTTAGATTATATCGTCCGTTCTCTATCAAAGATTTTATAGATGCCATTCCTCAAACCGTTAAAAAAATAGCTGTTTTAGACCGCACCAAAGAATCCGGAAGTATCGGAGAACCATTATATATGGATACTGTAAATGCTTTTGTAGAGTCTGATAGAGAAATGCCTAAAATTGTAGGCGGTCGTTACGGTTTATCTTCTAAAGAATTTAACCCGACACATGTCAAAGGTGTTTTTGATGAACTCAAAAAAGACAAACCTAAAAATCACTTTACCGTTGGTATTGTAGATGATGTGACCTTTACCAGTATTGATAGAGACGAAAACTTTAAAGTGGACAACAACAATAAAAGTTTCTTATTCTTTGGTTTAGGATCTGACGGAACGGTTTCCGCCAATAAAAACTCTATTAAAATTATCGGTCAAACCACTGACAACTATGTACAAGGATATTTTGTATATGACAGTAAAAAAGCCGGTGCTCGTACCGTATCGCATTTACGCTTCGGTCCTGATCCAATCAATTCCACTTACTTAATTGATGAAGCGGATTTTGCAGCTATTCACCAGTTTAACTTTATTCAAAAATATAATTTTGTCAAAAACGTCAAAAAAGGAGGAACACTATTGTTAAACTCTCCTTTTACAGCGGATGAAATTTGGGATCAATTACCTCGAGAAATTCAACAGGAAATTATCGACCGCGAATTGAAATTCTATGTAGTAGATGCTTCCCGTGTAGCCTTTGAAGCCAAATTAGGTCGTAGAACCAATACCGTTTTACAAACATGCTTCTTTGCTATTTCCGGTATCCTTCCCAAAGACGAAGCTATTGAAAAGATTAAAACGGCCGTTGTAAAATCATATTCACACAAAGGTGATGCTGTTGTTCAAATGAACTTTAACGCCATTGACAAAGCTTTAGAATACCTGCAACAAGTTGATTATCCTAAACAAGTTACCAGTGACAGACAATTAGAAAGCGTTATGCATGAAGATGCCCCCGAATATGTTTTAGACGTATTGGGCAAAATCTATGCCGGTGAAGGTGACAGCCTTCCGGTAAGTGCTTTTGAAGCAGATGGCACCTTCCCTACCGGAACTGCCAAATATGAAAAATCAAATATCGCTGACTTTGTTCCTACTTGGGATGATACCGAATTGTGTACACAATGTAACAAGTGTGTTCATATTTGTCCGCACGCTGCCATTCGTTCTAAAATTATAGATGTAGAAGCCTTGGCTGATGCACCGGAAGATTTTCGTAAAACCAAAATCAAAGGCCGTTATGAAGGTGTTGACACTTATATCTTACAAGTAGACCCCGAACATTGTACCGGTTGTAATCTTTGTGTGGCTGTTTGTCCTGCCGAAAGCAAAACCGAACCGGGCTTTAAAGCCATCAATATGCACCCGCGTATGGAAGTGCAACCTGTTGAACAAAAATTATGGGATTACTTCGTTGACCTACCTTGGTACGATCGTAAAAAACTAAAATTGAACACCGTTAAAAACGTTCAATTCTTAGAACCTTTATTTGAGTACTCAGGCGCTTGCCCGGGTTGTGGTGAAACACCTTACATTAAAGAAGTAACACAATTATACGGTGACAGTTCATTGATTGCCAATGCAACCGGATGTTCTTCTATCTATGGCGGTAACCTACCTACGACCCCTTATACAACCAACGACAAGGGACAAGGACCTGCTTGGGCAAACTCTTTATTTGAAGACAATGCCGAATATGGTTTGGGTATGAGACTGGCTTTAACTGAAAAACAAAAAACAGCGCGTACATTATTAAAACGTTTTGAAGATGTTGTCGGTAGTGAATTGGTTGAAGCCATTTTGAACAACCCCGAAGCTGACGAAACTCAAAAAGAACAACAATTAGAATACATCAAACAAGTACGTGAAGCTATCAAAGATATTGACAGCAACGACGCACGTCGTTTGATGGTATTAGCTGATGATTTGCGTAAGAAATATATCTGGATCTTTGGTGGAGACGGATGGGCTTATGATATCGGTTACGGCGGATTAGACCATGCTATTGCCAGTGGCGAAAATATCAATATTTTGGTAATGGATACTGAGGTTTACTCTAACACCGGTGGCCAAGCTTCTAAAGCAACACCAACAGGAGCCAGTGCTAAATTCCAAGTAGCCGGTAAAGAAATTCCTAAAAAGGATATTGCTTTACAAGCGGTTGCTTACGGAAATGTCTATGTGGCTCAAATAGCCAGTGGTGCCAAAGATCAACAAGCTTTGAAAGCTATTAAAGAAGCTGCTGAATATGATGGACCTTCTATCTTGATTGCTTACTCTCATTGTATCGAACATGGATATGATATGGGAGATGGCGCTGATCACCAAGATTTGGCTGTTAAGTCAGGTTACTGGCCTTTATTCAGATACGATCCACGCAAACCGGCCGGAAAAAAATTCCAGTTGGATAGTAAAGCGCCCAGTATTCCTGTTACGGAATTGATTGACAAAGAAGCCCGATTTGCTCGTGTTAAAAAAGCAAATCCCGAACGTGCCAAAATGTTAGCCGAAATGCTTCAAAATGAAATCAATACCCGTTGGGAAAGATTAGAATTATTGTCTAAATTATAAAATTTAGTCCGTAAATATTAATAAGGCGTCGCTTGTAGCGGCGCCTTTTTTTTGTCTGATAAAAAATAAGTTTAACAACTAATAAGCACTTATCAAATTCATACGCTCAATTATCAATTGCATTTGCCATCAGAAATAGGAAGATATATGTTTGTCTCTACAATTGATATAAATATAAAACAAATGCGGAACTTTATACTATTAATTTTAATCATTGTTACTATTTCGCCATTTAGCATTACTAAATGTACTGCACAAATAGAAAAATCTATAAAGAATTTTAGCACAAATGACTTTGTTACTACCTGGAAAACAGACAACCCGGGAAGCTCAAATAATACTTCAATAACGATTCCCACTCACGGCTATTATACTTATAATTATGATGTGGATTGGAATAATGACGGAATATTTGACGAATTCGGAATTACGGGAGATGTAACCCATGATTTTGGATCATCGGGTACTTTTACCATCAGAATAAGAGGAGTATTTCCTGCCATATATTTTAATAATTCCGGTGATAAAGACAAAATATTGTCGGTAGATCAATGGGGAAATCAACAATGGAAAACCATGCTAAGAGCTTTTTACGGTTGTTCCAATTTAAGCGGAATGGATAGTAATCCGCCCGATTTGTCAAATGTAACTAACATGGAATCAATGTTTAGGAATGCCGTTTCTTTTAATGCGCCTATCGGAAATTGGAATACATCCAATATAACAAGTTTATATAATACTTTTAACGGAGCAAGTGTCTTTAATCAAGCTATTGGAAATTGGGACACAAGCAATGTTGAAGTTATGAGGGGGGTATTTCGCGGAGCTACTTCCTTTAATCAAAATATAGGACAATGGGATACCGGAAATGTATATAATATGATGGAAATATTTCAAAATGCAACCTCTTTCAATCAAAATATAAATTCATGGAATACTTCCAATGTTACACTCATGCAATATGCATTTGAAAATGCAGAATCTTTTAACCAACCTCTTGACCAATGGGATACCGGAAGTGTTACAAATATGAAATCGATGTTTGCTAACTGCGATGTATTTAACCAAAATATAAATAATTGGAACACCTCAAATGTGACCAATATGCAAGCTATGTTTCTGAGAGCCAGAGTCTTTAACCAACCTTTAAACAATTGGGACACAAGCAATGTTACAAGTATGTATATCATGTTCGAAAGTGCCAACCAATTTAATCAACCTTTAAACAATTGGGACACAAGCAATGTAACGAATATGAATGCCATGTTTATGCATGCTACAAATTTTAATCAAAACATTAACAGTTGGAATGTTTCTTCTGTTACCAATATGAGTGCTATGTTTGCTGAAGCCATAAATTTCAACCAACCGCTTAATAATTGGGACACGAGTGCTGTTACTGATATCAGAGTAATATTTTATAAAGCCAGCAACTTTAATCAACCACTCAACAATTGGATTTTATCGGGAGTAACTGATACATCGATGATGTTTCAAGATGCCATATCTTTTAATCAGGATTTGAGTGACTGGGATATGAGTAATGTCAGACAGCTTAACCAAATGCTTAGAGGAGCAACTAGTTTTGACCAAAATTTAAGCAATTGGAATATCGGGAACGTTCAAAACGCCAATCAATTTCTTTTAGGAGCAAGGCTTTCAACAACAAACTACGATGCTTTACTCATTGGTTGGCAAGGGCAACCTCATCAAATTGATGTTGTATTTAGTGGTGGAAATAGTACTTATTGCCAAGGAGAAAATGCCAGAACGGCTTTAATTGCCGACGGTTGGAATATTAGTGACGGTGGATTGGCACCTTCATGCAATGTGCCTGATTGTACACAAATATCTAATCCCGCAGACGGCGCTACAAATGTATCTGTTTCAACTTCACTGACTTGGAGTGCCGTAAGTGATGCAACAGGCTATTACCTGACTATTGGAACAACTCCGGCGGGTAATGATGTATTAAATAACTACGATGTTGGAAATACAACTTCTTACACTCCTGCTAACAATTGGCTGGAAAACACAACTTATTATGTTACCGTAACAGCTTATAACAGTGTAGGTGCCGCACAAAATTGTAACGAAACAAACTTTACAACTGAAACTTTACCTACTGCACCCCGGTGCACTTCATTAATCAATCCCGCAGACGGCGCTACAAATGTATCTGTTTCAACTTCACTGACTTGGAGTGCCGTAAGTGATGCAACAGGCTATTACCTGACTATTGGAACAACTCCGGCGGGTAATGATGTATTAAATAACT
>JAMOMQ010000043.1 GCA_027066995.1 Flavobacteriales bacterium | reverse complement strand
AAGTGACCTGGCTGAGGCTCGAACTCAGGACCCTCTCCTTAAAAGGGAGATGCTCTACCTACTGAGCTACCAGGTCTATTTCTTTGTTAGGCGTGCAAATATATGAACATTTTTAATTTTGGCAAAACAAAAGACACTTTTTTTTGCGAATTTTATAATTGCTTGATTTACATCATGCCCAACATTAATTTTGCTTCGTCACTTAAAAAATCTTTACTCCACGGCGGGTCAAAAGTTAGTTCTACTTCTGCATTTTTCACTCCATGAGTAGCTTTGACACGTGTTTTTACTTCTTCCGGTAATGAATCTGCAACAGGGCAGTTGGGTGCCGTTAAAGTCATTAAAACCTTGACATTATTATCATCGTCTATTTCTATGTCATAAATTAATCCCAAGTTGTAAATATCTACCGGAATTTCCGGATCATAGATTAATTTGAGTTGCTGGACTATGGCGTCTTCCAATACTTTTTTGGGTATTTTGTGTTCTTCTGACATGGTATTAAATATTTTGTTTTGCTAATTCTTTAATCCTTTTAATAACGGATTCTAATCCTATTTTGCGAGTTGGTGACAGGTGGTTTGGTAAGTCTATTTCTTTTATCAAATTAAAATCATAATTGGCAATATTTTCCGGTGTTTGACCATTGATTAAATTTAACAACATGCTGATTACTCCTTTGCCTAAAATAGATTCGCTGTCGCCTTTAAAATAAAGTTTACCGTCGTTTTTGTTTACTTTCAACCATGAAGCCGATTGACAACCTTCTACTTTGGTTTGTTCGTTTTTGTGTTCTTTTGGTATGACAGGCAACTCTCCGCCCATATCCATAATATAATTGTATTTGTCATTCCAGTCGGGAAACATGGCAAAGTCTTCTAATAATTCTGCTTCTTTTTGTTTTATTGTTTTCATTTTTTTTTAGTTCATAGTTATGAGTTCATAGTTCGTAGTTTGTAGTTATGGGGTTGTGGTATTATAATAAGGTGATTTGATCTTATGATTTTTGTATTTTTTATTTTACACTTTTCACTCTGCACTCCGCACTAAACACTTTGCACTAAATACTCTGCACTCCGCACTAATCGGTAACTGCACATTGCAATATACATTTTTCACAGACATCCAGCTCACCGTTTAAGCGTTTTTTTATCAAGTCTTTGGTTGGTTCTATCAGCTCGGGTATTTTTATCGCTTCAATCAATTCGCCTGTAAAGGCATAAAGTTGTAATAGCCGGGCGTCTCGTTTTGAAATACCGCGTTGCCTGATATAGAATAAAGCTTCGTTATCCAATTGTCCGGTGGTCGATCCGTGGCTGCAACTTACATCGTCGGCATATATCTCCAAGAATGGTTGTGAACTTATTTTGGCCTTATCGGTCAATAAAATATTGTCGTTTTTTTGATAAGCATTGGTTTGCTGTGCCTCCTTTTTAACCAGAATTTGCCCGTTAAAAAAACCTTTTGCACTATCATCCAATATGCCTTTAAATTTTTGATTGGAATAGCTGCCTTCGGACGAATGTGAGATAAATACCACATTGTCAAACTGTTGCGTTTTGTCTGCTAAATATAATCCATAATGATCTACTGCAACATCTTTTCCGATAATATCTGCAAACTGTTCATTGCGTAATAATTTTCCGTTTAATTGATAGAAGTTGGTAAAGAATTTTGCCTTTTCTTCCACTTCCGAAAAAGAATTGGAAAATAAAGCGCTTACATTATTGATATTCTGATATTTATACCAATTCAGTTCGGCATTTTTTCTGATAAATATTTCGCTGTTAAAAGTAGCAAAATGACTTCTATGTTCGTTAGAATCGTCGCATTGAATGATGTTAATATTAGCACCTTTTTCTAAAATAATAAGGTTGCGTGTATTAATCAAGGCATCTACCGGTGTATCCAATTTTTGTGTGATTTGCAAATTAAAATTTTTAGTATTTTCAGGCACAAAAAGGAAAAATCCGTCGGTAAACATTGCTGTATTGAGATAGTCTGTCGGGTTGTTTGATTTACTAAGCAAACGATTAAAATATTTTTCAACCAATCGGGGATGTTTACGAGCGGCTGCTTGCAGGCTACCCAGTATGATGCCGTTATCCAAGACTTCCAATTGTTCTCCGGTATAATGTCCGTTAACCAAACTGATGTTTTTGGTTTGAAAATGAGGGACTATACAAGGTTCATTTAGATTGTTTTTTTTAACGACCGTGTTGGCAACAGGATGGTAATAATTATCCATAAACCGGTTTAAATTGGTTTTACGCCATTTTTCATCTTTTGAGGTAGGGAACCCTTTTTCTTTAAATTTTTTAAAACTCTCCAAACGCGCCTGTTTCATAAAGTCGGGTTCTTCTTGTATTTTTTTGGAGAAATTTTTTTCAAAGAAATCGATGATATGTTGTTCTAATAGTTTTCTTGTTTTAGGCATTTTGTATCGATTTTTGATATTCGTTTTCAATCCATGCGTATCCTTTTTCTTCCAATTCTTTGGCCAGATTTTTATCACCTGTTTTCACGATTTTTCCGTCATACATTACGTGCACTATATCGGGGACAATATGGTCAAGCAAACGCTGGTAATGTGTAATAACTAAAAAAGCATTGTCTTTGTTTCTCAATTTATTTACGCCATCCGCAACAGCTTTTAAGGCATCGATATCCAAACCCGAATCCGTTTCATCGAGTATGGACAAATCGGGCTGTAACATAGCCATTTGAAAAATTTCGTTTTTCTTTTTTTCACCTCCCGAAAAGCCTTCGTTTACCGATCGGTTTTTCATCTTATCGGGCATATTGACCATTTGTTGTTTTTCTCTATACATTTTTAGAAATTCTCCCGGTTTTATGGGGTCTTGCCCTTTATATTTGCGTTGTGCATCAATGGCTGCTTTCATAAAATTGGTCATACTCACTCCGGGAATTTCGACCGGATATTGAAATCCGAGAAAAATACCTTCCAGTGCTCTTTCTTCGGGGTCTAAATCCAAAAGGTTTTTGCCTTTGTAGATAATTTCTCCTTCGGTTACTTCATAACCATCTTTTCCTGTAATCACGTTAGCCAAGGTGCTTTTACCGGTTCCATTCGGTCCCATAATGGCATGTACTTCACCGGGATTAACCGTTAAATTCAATCCTTTGATGATTTCTTTATCTCCTATTTTGGCATGTAAATTTTTTATTTGTAATAGTGGTTTATTGGTCATTTTATTTGTTTTTATTTGTAGTTATTAGTTTGTAGTTCGTAGTTCATAGTTCGTAGTTCATAGTTCGTAGTTCATAGTTCGTAGTTTGTAGTTCGTAGTTTGTAGTTCGTAGTTTGTAGTTCATAGTTCATAGTTTGTAGTGTGTAGTTTGTAGTTTTCAATTTTCATTCTTCAATCTTCATTCTTCATTCTTCAATTTTC
>JAMOMQ010000042.1 GCA_027066995.1 Flavobacteriales bacterium | reverse complement strand
CATCAAATCAAAATAAGTTTTAAAATCGGCATGAGAAGCGGCTGCATGCCAAATATCAAGTGTTTGATTGATGAGGACTTTTTGACGTGCCACATCAATATCTTTCTCGTTATAAGTGATTGATTTACAACCAACAATCAATATAATAATCAATAACAACAGGCTTATCTTAGTATGTTTAAAAAGAATAAAATTCATATTTCAAAATACTATTTCAAATAGCCAAAAAACAGGTAGGTAATAAAAATAGCGGCAATAATACCGGCCAAATCGGCAATAATACCTGCGGTAGCGGCATATCTGGTTTTTTTGATGCCTACCGATCCGAAATAAACCGCCAAAACATAAAAAGTGGTTTCGGTGCTGCCTTGCAATATAGAAGTCAAATGCCCTACAAAACTGTCTACCCCGTGATCTACCCAACTTTCGACCATAGCTGCTCTGGCTCCGCCACCGGTCAAGGGTTTCATAAAGGCGGTGGGCAAACCGTCTACAAAACGTGTATCAACACCGATATGCATAAAAATATATCTGAAAAAATCCAAGACATAATCCATAGCCCCCGAAGCGGTAAACACCCCAATAGCCGCCAACATGGCCACCAAATACGGGATTATAGTCACCGCCACCTGAAAACCGTCTTTGGCACCTTCAATAAAAGCATCATAAATATTGATCTTTTTAAATAATGCCACGCTGATAAAAGCAATGATGATACCAAATAAAGTGATATTACTCAACAAATTGGTAAACGTGCTTATTTTTTCGGGATCTTTTAAGTAATAAACATAACCGGCAATACCGCCGATAAGCAAAGTCATACCGCCTAAATATGCCAAAACCACTGCATTTAACAAATTTATTTTTTGCACTATAGAAGTATAAATCAACCCAACTAAGCTTGAAATAAAAGTGGCTATTAATATAGGCAAAAAGACATCAGTCGGATTAACCGAGCCTTTCATGGCACGCAAAGCCAAAATACTGACCGGAATCAGCGTAAGTCCCGAGGTGTTTAAAACCAAAAACATGATTTGGGCATTGCTGGCCGTATCTTTTTTGGGATTCAGCTCTTGTAAATCCTTCATGGCTTTAAGCCCAAGAGGTGTTGCCGCATTATCCAAACCCAGCATATTGGCAGAAAAATTCATCATCATGGAACCTATAGCCGGATGATCTTTGGGCACTTCGGGAAATAACCGGGTAAACAACGGACTGACCAATTTGGCAAGTATTTTAATCATCCCCCCTTTTTCACCTATTTTCATAATACCCATCCAAAGTGCCAAAATACCGGTGAGTCCCAAAGATAATTCAAAGCCTAATTTGGACCGGTCGAAAAGAGCTTTCATCATAGTCGAAAAAATCTCGACATCGCCTAAAAAAATTAATTTGATTAAACCGACTATAAAAGCAATCAGAAAAAAACCTACCCAAATATAATTCAGAGCCATTTTAAAGTTAAATATTAGAAATTAAATGTTCGGCGACCTTCGATATTTTGGAGCTTATAAATAAGTGTAACGTTGTCACACCTTTATAAAAATCTTTTTTCGATACATCCACCACGCCACAAATATATAAAAAACAACGACACTCAACGCATATAGCATAGAAGAAAATTGGGTATTGCCCAGCCAAGAAGTAAACAAATGGTGATAAAGCCAGCCATGAATGGTTGTTTTGGTGCCCGGCACATGTAATAAATAAAAAGATTTGGTAATAAAAACCGACAAGGTAAAAATAGCTATGGCATTCATACCAAGATATTTAAACGGCTCACCCCATTTTTTAATATTGAGAATATCAACCAACAAATACACGACCGCAAAAGTCAGATAGGCCAAACCGGCGGTATAAAGCACATAACTGCTGGTCCACAGTCGCTTGTTAAGCGGAAAATAATGACTCCACCACCATCCCAACAGCCACAAGAACAATCCAATAACTACAAAAATAATCAACTTGGCATAAGGTGATATACGACGGTCAATTAATAACAAACCTAAAAATATACCGAAAATGGTGGTAGCAATAGCCGGCAAAGTGCTAAATAAGCCTTCGGGATCATAGTCGCCTTGCACATAACCTCCGGTTTCATAGTGTCGCCACATATGGTTTTCTCCTAAAATTTTACGGTCTATAACCGAAGCCAAATTATGGGTTTTGGTCAATTGCGGCGGTTGACCATTGATGGATATTTGCGTCATGCTATACCAATATCCGGTTAATAAAACTACCAATATCAACAGATACCATTTCCAATTTTTGACTTTGACAAACAATAAAGCTGTTACTAAAAACACCAATCCTATGCGTTGTAAAACGCCGGGTAACCTTAAACGGGATAAGTCTTTGATAAAAGGAAAATCAAAAGTAAAAGCCGCCAATATTAATCCTATAAAAATAATTTTAAAGCTGCGAATGATTATTTTTTTATATAATCCGTGATTGACATATTGTCGCTTGTTTTGATAAGCCAATACAATAGAAGTGCCTACAATAAACAAGAAAAAAGGAAATATCAAATCCGTAGGAGTTAATCCATGCCATGGCGCATGCTCCAAAGGTGCAAAAACATGACCCCAAGTACCAGGTGTATTGACCAAAATCATAAAAGCGATGGTCAAACCTCGAAAGATATCTATTGAAAGTATTCGTTTGTTCATTTGTTGCAATAAATGTAACAAATTTTTAATAGTTATTTGATGATTATACTCTTAAATTGTTGATTATTATTAATATTACATTTTTTTCAACGAAAACATAAAAACCTAAAAAAAAATTAAATTAAAACAACATACATAAATATAAATTTAAGACTTATCAATAAAGTTAAAAATAATATATAGAATACATCATAGATATATTTGATTAAAATGTTAAATTTTTTGTTAATAGACCTATGTTAAAGTCTTAATAGCTTATATTTGTTAATTCATTTACAATACAAAATACACTTACAATGACTAAAACACACAACTTTCATATTCCGGTAATGGGCGTAGCATATACTATCGACACGCCGTTAAAGGTAGCACATTACGGCATAGACTCGGTTATCTCACTGGTTGACAATGTTTTACTTGAAAAATTACGAAAAGTTTACAGTGAACAATTTAATTTGCCCTATAAAGAAATTTCACAAAAAGCCGAAGATTATATGGCCAAACGCATTACTTCATATTTAAATTTGATTAACAAATTATCAACTGAAAAATTTGAAGAGCTGAAAAACAATTATGAAGACAAAAAAACAGAAATAGCCGATTATTTTGAAATGTTACCGGATTCTTCACAACTAAAAAAAGAATTTAAAAATAAATTGCAACAAAATGCCGGCGATCTTAAACAATGGGTGCAAGAGCATTTACATATGGGTAGCATTGATGTCAATATTATGACCAAAGTAGACAAAGAAAATTATAAAGACGGTGAAAAATTACCTCAAGAATTCAACGATGCCCATGCCGCTTTACGTGGTTATGCCAATAGTGATTTGACCTCTTCATTAGTGTTATCTGCCGGAATGAGCCCGCGTTTGTATGGCTACATTGAAAATTTTGATGATTTTTATCCTGACGAAACCGGTTTTATCAAGAAAAAAATAGTGCTCAAAGTCAGTGATTACCGTTCGGCGTTGATTCAAGGTAAATTTTTGGCTAAAAAAGGCTTGTGGGTTAGCGAATACCGAATAGAATCAGGTTTAAATTGCGGAGGTCATGCCTTTGCTACCGATGGTTTTTTGATGGGACCCATTTTAGAAGAATTTAAAAATAACAAAGCCCAGTTGCTCCAAGATGTTTTTGAAATACTAACCAAGGCTTTGGCTCAAAAAGGCAAACCGGTTCCTAATCGTATTTTGCCCATGAAAGTTACGGCACAAGGTGGTGTAGGTACGGCTGAAGAGCATGAATTTCTTTTGGACTACTATCACGTAGACAGTGTTGGTTGGGGAAGTCCGTTTTTACTGGTTCCCGAAGCTACGACCGTAGATGATTATACCATAAAAGAATTAGCTAAAGCCAAAGAAGACGATTTATATTTAAGCAACATTTCCCCCTTAGGTGTACCTTTCAATAGTTTAAAATCTGCCTCGGCCACCATAAAAAAATATGAAAAAGCCCGCAAAGGCCGTCCCGGCAGCAGTTGCCCCAAAGAATATTTGGTATCTAACAAAGAATTTACCGACAAACCCATTTGCACGGCATCGCGACAATACCAACACCTAAAACTAAAAGAATTAGAAGAAAAAAAACTGCCCTTGTATGAATATGAAAAAAACTATCAAAAAATAATTGCACCCGAGTGCTTATGTGTCGGCTTATCAGAACCTGCCATTATCATTCATAATATAGACTACAAAATTAAAGATAACGGCGTTACGGTTTGTCCGGGCCCCAATATGGCTTATTTTGATAAAATAGTTTCGTTAAAGGATATGGTGGCGCATATTTACGGCAAAAAGAATTTACTACGGCCGGCTTACCGTCCTAATATGTTTGTTAAAGAACTGAATTTGTATATCAACTATCTAAAAAATCAGTTGGAAGATATACAAGGAAATATAGATAAAAAACAAGCTAAATACTTTGAAAAATTTGTTAATAATCTTGATAGCGGTATCAACTATTATAAAAACTTATTTGAAAATACCAAAGATAAATTTAGCACAACCAAAAACGAAATTATGTCCGATTTGGAACGCTCCAAACTAAAATTAAAAGGTTTATTTCAAAAAATACAACAAACACCTGTAAAAGAATAGAAGCTTTTATTCGTAACTCGAGCAGAGGCAACTTTTGTAAGTTATCTCTGTTCGAATTACGAATAAAAACATGATAAAAGTTATTTAACCGCTTCAAAAGCCGTTTGAAGTTGCTTTTGTATTTCTTTAAAACTCTCTTCCGAAAAAGATAGTTTTTTGCTGAAATCCATATCACTCATATCGTTAAGAGGAATTAAATGCACATGCACATGAGGCACTTCCAGCCCTACGACCGCCATACCTATACGTTTGGCATCAGCGAACACCTTTTCTTGAGCTTTGGCCACTTTACGGGCAAATTGCATCAAGTTCAGGTAGTCTTGCTCGTTTAAATCAAACAATTTATCCACCTCTTTTTTAGGCACAACCAAAGTATGTCCTTTGGCATTGGGAAAAATGTCTAAAAAAGCAATATGTTTATCGTCTTCAGCAACTATATATGCCGGAATTTCACGATTGATAATCTTGGTAAAAATAGAAGCCATAATATTTATTTTTTTACAATATTTTTTTCATTGAGTAATGGTTTGCCCATATAACGCAGCATCACTTGAGCTATGGCAATCACATCATTTTCGCAATAATTTTTAATACGTTCCAAATCCTTTTCTTCGTAATATACCCGCGCCACATCTTTACCGTCAATATCCTGCTTGGGCGAAGGTATCCCTAATATATGCGTAAGCAATTCCAAAGAAGTATAATGTTTATAATCGCCAAATCGCCACAGTTCCATAGTATCGCAAAAAGGTGTTTCCCATGGTTTTTTCCCATATACGGCCAGCTGTTTAGGCAAAGCTATCCCATTGATAATCATCCGGCGGGCTATATACGGAAAGTCAAACTCTTTACCGTTGTGGGCACACAATTTCAAATCGCTACGTTGAAAATATTTGGTATTAAGTAAACCTGCAAAACCGTTTAACACTTCTTTTTCATCATCAGACGCAAAAGATTTAAGCCGGAATTCACTGCCGTCATCTTTGACAAAAAAACCAACGGAAATAACGATAATTTTACCAAACTCAGCCCAAATACCGGCCTGCTCATATAAATCCTCAACATTTTGTTCATCCTTAAGCCTGTATTGCACTTTTTTTTCAAACAACTTTTTTTTAACCTCGGGCAGTTGTTCATACCGGTAAATTTCCGGAACGGTTTCAACATCTAAAAATAAAAACTGCGACAAACGGGCTTTATCCAACATAGATTAATGTCATTTATAAACCAAATATACATTAAAAAGTTCACTTTTACATACAGATACATAAAAAAACATTTGTGCTGTCATTGCGAGGTGCAAAGCAACAAAGCAATCTCTATAAATACAACACCGGCGTTCAATAAAGGAAAGTTCAGTGCTAAATTGTTTGAGATTGCCACGTCATTCGTTCCTCATCATCTCTATGACATAATTGAAATTATGAATTTTAAGTCGGCCTTGTTAAGCGGGTTTTATATAGAAAAGATATTATTTTTGACTTACATTTGCAAAAACAAATCAAGTATGGATAATCTAACTTTTGCCGTTATTGTTTTTTTACTGGCTTTTCCATTTGGTTTTTTACGTGCCAAAAGCAAATTTAAATCCCGAAATTGGATGTTGGCCATTCATATTCCGGTAGTTTTTATAATTTTGTTACGGATATATAACAAATTACATTTTCATACCGGTTTTACTTGGGTTTCGGTAATTTATAATGTGACAGCTTTTATGTTGGCCCAATATTTGGCCGGATTGATTTATAAAAATTTTAAAAAAAATGAGTCAAATTAAATTAGAGAATATCAGTAAAAAATATGGAAAGCAACAAATCTTAAACCATGTTAGTTTTGATATTAATAAAGGGCAAGTGGTCGGTTTATTAGGCCCTAATGGTGCAGGCAAATCCACACTGATGAAAATAATTACCGGTTATGTAAAACCCGATTCAGGACAAGTGGCTATTTTAGGCAAACCTGTTTCTCAATCGCCGGTTGAAATAAAAAAATATATCGGATATTTACCGGAACACAATCCTTTATATTTGGATATGTATGTAAGAGAATATTTGGCTTTTGTAGCGTCGGCTTACCAGGTTTCAAAAGACAATATTGACAAAGTGATAAAAATGACCGGTTTAACTCCCGAAGCTCATAAAAAAACAGGACAACTATCCAAAGGATACCGGCAACGCGTTGGCTTGGCGGCGGCCTTAATTCACGACCCTGAGATATTGATATTAGATGAACCAACTACAGGCTTAGATCCGAATCAACTGGTTGAGATACGGCAATTAATCAAAGAATTAGGACGGCATAAAACTATTATTTTATCCACCCATATCATGCAAGAAATTGAGCAAATGGCCGACCGTGTTTTAATAATCAATCAAGGCAAAATTTTATCGGACACTTATCTAAAAGAATTACAAAAAGGACAACAACAAATCATTGAAGTAGAATTTGACCTGCGCATAGAACAAGAATTTTTAGACCAGTTACCGCATATTGAAGCCGCCGAAAATTTGATGGATCACATTTGGTGTTTGGCCTTTGGCACTGAAGAAGACATGCGTCCTGCTATTTTTGACTTTGCCAATACCCACGGGGTGAAAATATTACAAATGCGACAAAAAAACAAAAACTTGGAACAATTATTTAAAGAAATAACCCAAAAAAAAACCGGCCGATAACAGCCGGTTTTTGGGAGGAATATTTTTTAATTTATTTGATAATCAATTTTTTGACAAAATAATTATTTCCCGAAGAAATTTTTACCAAATATATACCGGCAGGCAATTCGGATACATCCAGTTGCAAGGCTTCACTTGCTTCATTTATATAAACTACTTTTCCGGTTAAATCAGTTAACTGCAAATTAAATAACACACCATCCGCCGGAGGGTTTATATTTAAAAAATGATGAGCCGGATTGGGATAAACTGCAAATTTTTGAGCCAAAACATTATCAACTGCTGACGCCGGACCATTATGATATAATTTTCCTACTCCGAAAAAATTAACATCTGCACCGGTTATAAACAAATCAACTTTACCGTCTCCATCATAATCACCTGCATCTGCATCACCATATTGAACACCAATCAAATTGGTTACATTGGCATTTTCAGTAAAAACACCGCTTCCGTTATTATTATAAATTTTGGCAATAAGCGTTTCGTTGTTGCCTTGCACATTGACACCGTCAATAAAAATATCCAAACTGCCATCACCATTAAAGTCTTGTAATTCTATGTTTGCCACTCTATGCGCTCCTAGAATATTGAAATGTGGATCAGCGGTAAACACACCATTGTCATTTAGCAACAAATGAGCTTCGCTGTCAGAAGCGGCTGTGCCTGTAATGACCAAATCAAGATCGCCGTCATTATCAACATCGCCCCATTCGTTATCACCGAGCCATAATTGCGGCAAACCCAAATTTTGTTCGGTAAAAGTCCCGTCACCATTATTTTTCCAAATTTTAGTATAGGTTGCATTAGGTATGTCATTCCAGCCACTTAATACAAAATCTTGGTCGCCGTCATTGTCATAATCGGCAAATTTGATATGCCCAAAATTAATAGGTGGCAAATTTACACCGGTCACTTCGGTAAAATTACCATTACCATCTCCTAAAAACAATTTTGCCAAATCGGTTGAATTATTCAAATTTACGCCTGTGATGCCAATATCCAAGTTCCCGTCACCATTGATATCCGCAAATTGCACATCGCCGGAATATACAGGAGGCAAACCTGCACCGGCTGCCGTAAAAGTCCCGTCATTGTTATTAATAAAAACATCTGCCAGAGACGTATTGCCATCATATCCAATAATAACAATATCTAAATCGCCGTCATTGTCAATATCGCCCCAATCGGCCTCCCCTAATTGCCACATAGGTAAACCGGAATTGGGCAAAAGAGTAAATGATCCATTATCATACTCGTATAAACCACCTCCGTTACTACTGGCATTAAGCGCACCGGTATAGTATAAATCCAAATCGCCATCGCCGTCAAAATCGCCAAAAGCACTAAACCCGTATGACAATTGTGGCAACGATCCGGTAACATCTACAAAGTCTTGTCCAAATGAGAACAAACTTGTCAATAATAATAATAAAGTAATTTTTTTCATATGCTGTCTATTTGTTTTTAACAAAGTTAATAAAAATAATTATATCAAATACATATATATAATGAGGCTGTCTCAAAAGTGTTTTTTATAAACAATTCATATAACACAAAACTATAAATTGTTAATTAAGTATGAGATTCCTCACTTTTGTTCGGAATGACAGCCGATTCACTCTTTTGAGACACCTCATTTTTTACTTAATCAAGTATAAAAACGTAGTAGTAGCCATAGTTGCGAGAGCGTTTTTTTGGCGCAGAGTAAGTGAAAATGAAACAAAATATTAGATTTTAGATTAAAATATATTTGTATTTGGTATTAGATAGTATAAGCAATATATTCATATTTCAATATTTTGAATTGGACGGTTACAGATTAAAACAAAAAAGCATTTGTAAATCAATATTTTTAAGCATAAGTTTGTAAACTGAAAAAATACCGTATAAAACAGATATACCATGTTACAAATCAACCGTATCAGAGCCGAAAAAGAAGCAATTATCGAAGCTATGAAAAAACGCAATTTCGATGCTAGCGAATTGCTCAAAAAAGCTATCGAACTTGACGACTTACGCAAAAAAACACAAACCGAAAACGATAATTTGCTCGCCGAAATGAACAAATTATCCAAAGAAATCGGTCAATTATACAAATCCGGCGAACCCAAAAAAGCCGAAATTCTCAAACAAAAAACCACGCAAATCAAAGAACAAATCAAAGGGCTTTCGGAAACCTTGGAACAAGCCAAAAAAGATTTGCAAGAAATTTTGTATCAAATACCCAACGTGCCCAACGACTTGGTGCCTTTTGGCAAAGACGAAGCCGACAACGAAGTCGTGTTTACACACGGCGACGTTTTAAACATGACGGACGACGCACTGCCTCACTGGGAATTAGCCCGCAAATACGACATCATCGATTTTGATTTGGGTAACAAAATCACAGGCGCCGGTTTTCCGGTTTACAAAGGCAAAGGTGCCAAACTGCAACGGGCACTTATCAATTATTTTCTAGACAAAAACGAAGCCGCCGGCTACCGCGAGATGCAAGTGCCCCATCTGATTAATGAAGCTTCGGGCTACGGCACCGGACAATTGCCCGATAAAGAAGGACAAATGTATGTCATTGAACGCGACAACCTATACCTAATACCAACCGCCGAAGTGCCGGTAACCAACCTCTATCGCGATGTAATGCTTACCCACAAAGATTTTCCTGTCAAAAACACGGCATACACCCCTTGTTTTCGTCGCGAAGCGGGTTCGTATGGTGCTCACGTGCGCGGATTAAACCGTTTGCATCAGTTTGACAAAGTGGAAATTGTGCGTTTGGAACACCCCGAACGTTCTTACCAAGCTTTGGACGAAATGGTGGAACACGTCAAACAAATATTGATTGAATTGGGATTAGCCTTCCGCATCGTTCGACTTTGTGGTGGCGACTTGGGCTTTACCTCTGCCCTCACCTACGATTTTGAAGTGTGGTCTGCCGCTCAAAAACGATGGTTGGAAGTAAGCTCCGTATCCAATTTTGAAGACTTTCAAGCAAACCGATTAAAACTGCGTTTTAAAGACAAAGACGGCAAAAAACGTTTGGCACACACTTTAAACGGAAGTTCGTTGGCACTGCCACGCGTATTGGCGGCACTGCTCGAAAACAACCAAACCGGAAAAGGTATAAAAATACCCGAAATATTGCACCAATATACCCGATTTGAATGTATTTCTTAACACGGTTATTGTGTGAAAATAGAAATCTAAAATGAGAAAATATATTTTTGAAATCTACAACAATTAAATAATTTAAATATTTTTGTAAGAAATTGGAATAATAGATGCAAGAAAGCCAAAATATAGAATGGAAAGAAAAATGGAAAGACGAGTATCTAAAATGGATTTGTGGTTTTGCAAATGCAAACGGTGGAAAAATATTTATCGGAAAGAATGATAAAGGAGAAATCACCGGGCTTAATAATTCAAAAAAACTTCTTGAAGATATTCCTAATAAAATTCAAAATCACCTTGGAATTATTTGCGACGTAATTTTACACAACGAAAATGGAAAACAATATATTGAAATAATTGTAAATCCGCACGAAGTCCCTATTTCTTATAAAGGGAAATATCATTACCGTAGTGGAAGCACCAAACAAGAATTGAAAGGTGCCGGTTTAAATGAATTCCTTCTAAAAAAAGTGGGTAAAACTTGGGAAGAAGCTTTAGAACCACAAGCGACATTCGATGATATTTTAGAAGAAGCTGTAAAAGAATTTCAATATGAAGCTCATCAAAGCCAGAGATACCCGATTATAAAAGAAGAAACCGATTATAAAAATATTTTCTCAAACCTTCGACTTTATAAAAACAATACTTTAAAACGTTCTGCACTAGTTCTTTTTGGGAAAGACCCAAGGAATTATATGATTAATGCGTTTGTTAAAATTGGAAAATTCGGCAATTCTGAAAGTGAACTATTATTCCAAGAAGTAGTTGAAACAAATGCTTTTCAATTAGCAGACAAAACAATCGAAATTTTAGATAAAAAATACTTCAAAAAAACAATTTCATACCAAGGATTAAACCGTATAGAAATTTCGGAATATCCTTATAAAGCTGTAAGAGAATGTTTATTAAATGCCATAATTCACCGCAATTATTTTGGACCACCTATACAAATCAGCATATATGAAGATAAATTTATGGTATGGAACCCCGGCAGTTTACCGGAAGAACTAACACTAGATGATTTAAAAGTAAAACACGCATCATACCCAAGAAATCCCATTATGGCAGATGTATTCTTTAAAGCAGGTTTAATAGAAACTTGGGGACGGGGAACGATAAAAATTATTGAAGAATGTAAAAATGTAGGACTACCCGAACCAAAATTTGAAATATTAAATGGTGGAATTGCAGTAACATTTTTTAAAAATCCATTTTCACAAGAAAGATTAATTGAAAAGGGATTAAATCAAAGACAATTAAAGGCTGTTGAATTTTTAAAAACCAATGATTTTATAACAAACAAAATATATCAAGAAGTTTGTAAAACATCAGAAAGAACTGCTTCTCGTGATTTAGAACAATTAACAAATATGGATATATTAGTAAAAATAGGAGAGAAAAAAGGAACTAAATACAAACTAAAAATTTAATAATGGCGGATAAAACAAGCAAATGGCGGATAAATGGCGGATATAATAAAAAAATGGCGGATATAATACAAAAAACACTTACACAAGATCACACATATAGGCCGTAACGGTTAAACACTTAACTCAAAGGTAGTTACGAATTTTCCACAACATTCAAAGAATTTTAATATCTTTCCAATTTATAACTTGCACTTGCAAAGTTTTTAACTTAGCTAAGCCTAGTTTATTTATGTATCTGCGTGTAAAAGTACACTTTTTTAGTGTATATTTGTGCAGTTGTGAAAGGTTAGTGCGTGATAATCCGCTACGAGCCATATACGAAACCGTAACAAACAAATCCTTATCCATAAAAACACTAAAACCATGAAAAAATTATCAAAAATTGTATTTGCAGGATTGTTGGTTATAAGCATCTCAATGCTGACCGGCGGCTGTGCAGAAAAAAAACAAAACACTCCGAAAAAAGAAATCAATAAAACCCAAAAAACTTCGGATACCAAACCCGAAAACACAAAAAAAGAAACCGATAAAAAAAACGATTTAAAACTTCGGTTGAAAAAAATAGGTGCAACGGTAGAAACCAACGAAGCCGGTCAACAAGAATTGGTTTTCAATACGTTACCGGTCAGACCCATAAAAAATTTATCGGTTGACGATCGTGAATATTTTAAAAGTGTCATCTTAAAAACAGCCGGCAACAACCCTAAAACAATTATGGAAAAGTTTCCCGGAATTAAAACCGAAGATTTTGAAAACACCGGCAAACTCGAAAACAGTATCGATTTTCAAATATTGTTAAACAACATATTGACGCGGACAGGCTTGGAACCCAATAACGGAGAACATTTGGATCAAATTATCAACGATTTACAAAATGTTGATAATGAATAACTTAATTAATACTTGTTGAAAAAAATTAAACAATATTTATCCGAAAAATCAAAATATGAAAAAATTACTCTTACTCAGCCTTGTCCTTATATTTTCGTCTTGTCAATTAAACGAAGAAATCACTTTCAATAAAGATGGAAGCGGTGAATTTCAATTAGCGATAGATATGAGCGGCTTTATGTCAATGGCCAAAGGAATGGGAAAAGAAAACGACAGCCTGAAAAAAAACAAAAAGCCCTTGGTAAAAGATACCGTTTACAAATTAGTTGATATGTTGGAAGATAAAAAAGATAGCATAGCACAACTTCCGAAAGAAGAAAGAGAATGGTTAGAAAAAATGAAAAATGCAGTTGTAAAACTCCACGCCAACGAAATCAAAGGTGAAATGACCATGGCATACATTTATCCGTTTAAAAAGGTTGCCGATTTAGACAATATTCTTGACAAATTTGAAAAAATAGAGAAAAACCGTAAGGACAAAAACAGTATCATGACGGATATGACCAATGATATGCCCAAAACAAAGGTGAAATACGAATTTAACAAAAGAAAATTTCGCCGTAAAGTCCAAATGGTTAAAAGTAAAAAAACAAACGACAGCATAAACAACAAAACGGAAGCCATGCTGGGCATGTTCAAATACAAATTGATATATCACTTTCCGTATGAAATAAAATCTGTCAGTAATAAAGATGCCCTGTTGAGTGCCGACAAAAAGACTTTAATCATAGAATTGCCCGCTAATGTCCTTTTTAATAATCCAAAACTATTGGATTTTGAAGTAAAATTTAAATAGTTTTTAGGCTTTTAACCAAAAAAAATATATATTTGCAATACAAAACCCAATACTATGAATAGTTGGAATGCATATTTCGGTTTCTTTTTTTACTTTTATTTTAACGTAAAAGAAGGGACTTTGTATGCATAATTAAAATAATGTTTTAATTAAAAAAGTCCCGAAAAATTTTCGGGACTTTTTTAATGATTTTACCTATCATTCCAAAGCGAGGAACGAGTGAGGAATTTTATCAGTTATAGCAAGAGATTTCTCGCTATCGCTTGAAATGACAGTTACACGATTAAACGATCAAACAATTCAACGATTAAACGATAAACAACATGAAAATAGGCATACAAGGAACCATCGGTTCATTTCATTACGAAGTAGCCAAAAATTTGTTTGGCGACGAACATGAGTTTGTCGAGTGCATGGACTTTAACGACATACCCCGACTGCTAAAACAAAAACAAATAGACAAAGGTGTTATGGCTATCGAAAACACCATTGCCGGCGCCATACTGCCCAACTATGCTTTAATAGACGAATACGACTTGCACATTGACGGCGAATACTACCTGCCTATCCACCATCACCTTATGGCTTTGCCAGGTCAAAAAATTGAAGATATCAAAGAAGTATGGAGCCACCCGATGGCACTGCTACAATGCCGCAAATTTTTTAGAAACCACCCGCATATCAAATTGGTCGAAGAAAAAGATACCGCCGAAATGGCAAAAATCATTCAACAACGCCAACTAAAAGGCATAGCTGCCATAGCCGGCTACGAAGCCGCCAAAATATACAACTTGCAAATCATAGCCGAAAGCATACAAACCAACAAAATCAATGCAACCCGGTTTGTG
Source organism: Flavobacteriales bacterium (assembly GCA_027066995.1). GTDB lineage: Bacteria > Bacteroidota > Bacteroidia > Flavobacteriales > Flavobacteriaceae > WGBX01. The sequence goes on along the minus strand of JAMOMQ010000042.1, from coordinate 33,554 downwards.
GTATTAGACCTGAAAAACGGTCATGCACAAAAAAATTTTAACAAAGCTTCTATCCGCTTCAAACTTTCGCACGAACCCGGCAGCTTGGTAAATATTTTGCAAATCTTTAACGAACACGGCTTAAATATGAGCAAAATTCAATCCGTCCCCATCATTGATAAACCTTGGGAATATGCTTTCTTTGTCGATTTGTTGATTGATGACATCGACAAATACCAGTTAGCCATGTATAAAGTTGCCCGTCAGGTTATCGAACTCAAAATTTTGGGAGAATACAAACATAAAAAAGAATAACAGCAAAATGACAGCCCAACGATTACAACATATCGAAGAGTATTATTTTTCAAAAAAACTGCAAGAAATTCGGCAACTGCAAGCACAAGGACGTGCCATTATCAATCTCGGTATAGGCAGCCCCGACTTGCCGCCACCCAAAAAAGTGCGAAAAGTTATGGCCGAATATGCACTGCAAAACAACACGCACCGGTATCAAAGCTACCGCGGACATCCGAAACTGAGAAAAGCCATCGCAAAATTTTACAAAAAACATTACGGTGTAAAACTCTCGTCTCAAAACCAAGTTCTGCCCTTGACCGGTTCCAAAGAAGGTATTTTGCACTTGTCAATGGCGCTGCTCAACCCGGGCGACCAAGTGCTTATACCCGACCCGGGCTATATGACATATCGCTCGGCAACCCTATTGGCAGAAGCTGTGCCGGTTACTTACAATTTAACCGAAACCGGCGGCTATTTTCCCAACTTAAAAAAACTCAAAAAACAAGACTTATCCAAAGTAAAACTCATGTGGATAAATTATCCGCACATGCCCACAGGCACACAAGCAAACAAAAAACAATTTGAGAAACTGGTAAATTTTGCCCGCCGGCACAAAATTTTATTGATAAACGACAACCCGTATAGCTTTATTTTGACCGACAAACCCCGTAGCATACTGCAAATTGAAGGTGCCATAGACGTTGCCGTTGAACTCAACTCACTCAGCAAATCGCACAATATGGCAGGCTGGCGTATAGGTATGATGCTGGGACAAAAGAAACTGATTGACAGCGTTATGAAATTCAAAAGTCAAATGGACAGCGGCATGTTTCTCGGCACACAAATGGCAGCCATTGAAGCATTGCACATTAATAATAAGTGGTATAAAAAACTAAATAAAATTTATGAAAAACGAAAAAAAATCGCCGAAAAAATTTGCCGGACATTAAACTTAAAAATAGCTGAAAATCAATCCGGTATGTTTTTATGGGCAAAATTACCCCAAGGAGAAAATTCAAAAGATTTTACCGACAAATTACTGGCAGAAAAAGATATATTTATCGCACCCGGATTTATTTTCGGTCAAAACGGCAACAATTATGTCAGAATTTCATTGACCAACGATGAAAAAACATTGCAAAAGGCATTAAAAAGGATAGATGATACGTAAAGACGCCCAAGTTGGGCGTCTCCACAGACCAAACCAAGTTGGGGGTCTTAACAGACAATCTTTTTATCAAATTATCTCACGAGATTTCGAGACATCAAATTATCAACAACCATGAAAACAGGTATTATAGGTTTAGGTTTAATAGGCGGCTCCATGGCATTGGCACTGCGCAATATACCAAATAACAAGATTTACGGAAACGACAAATACAACTTTGAAAAAGCTTTGAGTTTGGGATTAATTTCGGACAAACTAACCGATGAAATCATACCCGAAATGGACCTCATCATTTTAGCCACACCGGTTAATACCCTACCCCAACTCGCTTTGAATATATTGGATAAAATCAAACCCGAAACCTTGGTTTTTGATGTGGGATCTACCAAACACAAACTGGCAAAAGCCATTGAAAATCATACAAACAGACACAATTTTGTATTGGCACACCCCATTGCCGGAACCGAATACTCGGGACCCGAAGCCGCTTTTCCCGGCTTGTTTACCCGTAAAATGAACATTGTTTGCGATACCGAAAAAACCAAACCCGAAATTTTGCAAAAAGCCTTAAAAATATTCGACACCTTACAGATGAAAACCATTGAAATGAACAGCAATGAACACGATAGACACATTGCTTATGTATCTCATTTGTCGCATATCAGTTCATTTATGTTGGGCAAAACCGTTTTAGATTTGGAAAAAGACGAAAAAAACATCTTTCGCATGGCAGGTTCGGGATTTGCTTCCACCGTCAGGCTCGCCAAAAGCTCACCGGCCACGTGGACACCTATTTTTTTGGAAAACAAAGAACCTATATTGCAAGCCTTAGATGAATACCTCGATAATTTGAATGACTTTAAAGCAATGTTATACCGAGAAAATCATCAAAAAATAAAAGAAACCTTAACACAAATTAATTACATAGGAAAGATTATAGATGATATTTCCTAATGATTCATCAATTAATTCATCGATTCATCAGTTCATCAATTCATCGATTCATCAAACAACAAAAAATATGCAAACAAAAAAACTCAATCATTGGTTAGAACAAATAGCACCGCAATACCCGTTAATGATAGCGGGACCTTGCAGTGCCGAAACCGAAGAACAAGTATTGGCAACAGCTCGCGGACTGGTAGATAAGCGCATACAAGTATTTCGTGCCGGCGTATGGAAACCCCGCACCCGTCCGGGCAATTTTGAAGGCATAGGCGAACCGGCACTGCCTTGGCTCAAAAAAGTTAAAGACGAAACCGGCATGAAAATAGCTATTGAAATAGCCAATGCCCACCATGCCGAACTGGCATTGAAATACGACATTGACATACTTTGGATAGGCGCACGCACTTCGGTCAATCCGTTTGCCGTGCAAGAAATAGCCGATGCCATTCGCGGCAGCAGCAAGATTATTTTGATAAAAAATCCGGTTAACCCCGATTTGTCTTTGTGGATTGGTGCCGTTGAACGTTTTCACCAAGTAGGCATGACTGATATTGGTGTAATTCACCGCGGTTTTTCGAGTTTTCGCCCCGGACAATACCGCAATGAACCCAACTGGCAATTGGCATTGGATTTTAAACAGCGTTACCCCAATATCCCCATGATACTAGACCCTTCGCATATCTGCGGACGGAGAGATTGTATTTACGACATGGCACAAATGGGGCTCGACCTGCAATATCAAGGTTTTATGATTGAAACCCATATCAATCCCGACCAAGCTTGGAGCGATGCCAAACAACAAGTAACGCCCAAACAACTCTTACAAATTATAGAGAAACTATGCTTGCGAAAACAAAACTTTGCCGACCCCGAACTTTTGGACAAACTGGATTTTTACCGCGGACAAATCAATCAACTCGATAACGAACTACTGGAATTGCTGTCCGAACGCATGAAAATAGCCCAAGAAATAGGACGTATCAAAAAACAAAAAAATGTAGCCGTTTTACAAAGTGCCCGCTGGGAAGAAATCATGCAAAAAGCCATCGACAAAGGACAAAAACTGCAATTATCCGAAAAATTTATCCGGAGGTTGTTCAAAGCCATACATCAGGAAAGTATTGAAAAACAGGAAGTAATCCTTAAAAACAAATAAGAAAACTTTTATTAATGTCTGTTCTCAACAGCCATATTTTTGCCGTTATCTAAATCGTTTTTTACGATCTTTTTTACGGCGTTTTTCACGTTTTTTTACACTTCCTCCTGATTTTTGGTTGGCAATCTCAACCGACAATTCTCTTCCTTCAAAGGTTTGATTTTTAATAACTTTGGTCAATCTCTCGGCAGCCGAACTTTCGATTTCGAAAAAAGAAAAACTTTTTAAAATTTCAATTTTTCCAATTTCGACATTGCCACTGTCCAAAGCGTGGTTTATTATACCAATCAAACGTAACGGAGTTAAATTTTCCTTTTTTCCCACATTCAAAAACAAGCGAGTGAAACGACTTTGACTACGACGTTCACGCACAGTTCTTTTCTCACGTTTGGCATCGGTAATATTAATATCACGTGCATTTTTGTAATAGTTTAAAAAACGGTTGAATTCGGTTGCTACAAAGTGCTTGATAATTTCCTCACGACTGAGGTGCTCAAATTTATGATAAATTTCTTCTAAAAAAGGTTCAATTTGTTTGTTATTAATTTCGGTATTTACCACTTTGTCGGTTAAAGCCAACAGTTGTGCCGAACATATTTCTTCGCCGTTAGGAACTTTTTTTTGTTCAAACCTGATTTTTGAAACCCGTTCAATATCGCGTATTTTGTTTTTTTCGCGTGAATAAATTATTGCTATTGAGATTCCTTTGTTTCCGGCTCTTCCGGTTCTGCCGCTACGGTGGGTATAATATTCGGTTTGGTCGGGTAAGTTATAATTGATTACATGTGTCAAATTATTGACATCAAGTCCGCGAGCCGCCACATCGGTTGCTACCAACAATTGCAATTGCTTGCTGCGAAAACGTTTCATAACATCATCGCGTTGTGCTTGTGACAAATCGCCGTGTAAGGCATCGGCATTATAACCGTCGTGCATAAGTTTGGCGGCAACCTCTTTGGTTTCTCTGCGTGTGCGACAAAAAACAATACCATAAATATCGGGATTGATGTCTGCCAAACGTTTCAATACCTCATATCTATCTTTGGCATGCACCGTGTAATAAAGGTGTGCAACGGTATCGGCTCCTTTGTTTTCGGCAGCCACCGATATTTTTTGTGGTTGATACATATAATTTTTCGAAATTTTTTCAACTTCTTTGGACATGGTAGCCGAAAACAACAAAGTTTGTTTATCTTTCGGGGTCTGTGCCAAAATAGTATCCAATTCATCTTTAAAACCCATCGTAAGCATCTCATCTGCTTCATCGAGTACCAAAGTTCTTATTTTGTCGATTTTAAGCTTTCTGCGTTGCAATAAATCTTTGGCACGTCCGGGAGTGGCAACTACAACTTGCGCACCTTTACGCAACTCTTTGATTTGATTTTCTATTCCGGCTCCTCCATATACGGCAACTACATGAATACCATCGATATAACGCGAAAAACTTTTCATATCATCGGTTATTTGCAACGCCAACTCCCTTGTAGGTGCCAAAATTAAAACCTGAGTATCTTTGTTGTCGGGTGCTACTTTTTGTAATATGGGCAAACCAAAAGCAGCCGTCTTTCCGGTTCCGGTTTGAGCCAACGCCATTAAATCCTGTTCGGTTTGTAATAAATGTAAAATGGTTTTTGCCTGTATAGGCGTAGGTTTTTCATAACCCAATACTTTTACGGCTTGCAAGATTTCTTCTTGCAAACCCGTTTCCATAAATGATTGCATATTTTCTTGTTTTTTTCGGAATTACATGGTAATTCCGTGGTTTATATATCGAAATTTGAAGTTTATCCCGATATACACCCAAATAACACCTGATAGACTAATGCTATCGGTATAAAAAAGACACTTGCGGAATAGTTTTCCAAATTTTCAGACTACAAAGATAAAACTAATATCTGCATGCACCTAAGTTTTGATAAGCTTTAACTTTTTATTGTGAATTTATAAGTTTATAAAACCAAACCAGCAATTGACAAATTCTTATGAATGGTTTATAAAAAACCGAGATTAATAACATTCAAATTGTTTAATTTCGAAAACGATTAACCTTAATAATATAATTATGAAAAATTTGGGCTTTATAGTCTGGAATGACGAACCTACCGTTTATCCTCCGGGCGAAACCGCCATATTCTCCGACGGTATAACCGTCAGTTTGTTTGATGCCGTCAAACAATATCTGGCAGAAATCAATCTGGATATCGGAGCAGTCAATCAGACAATTGAATTGATTAAAAACGGCAATCCGGTAGCAAAACACGATTTTGTTATGAACAAAATTGAAACCATTTGGTTGATTGCCGACCCGGCTGCAACCGACCAAAATCCTAGTTTTAGTCCTGCTTTTTTATCGGTTTTTGCGCAAGAACCCGCCGGCAAACATCAATATGAAGTCCGGCTGTATTTAAACGATGATTTATACCAACAAGGCAATATTATTTATGAAAGTAACGGTATCAATACCGGCATGAATGAACTCTTAACAAAATTTGACCATGTTGACACTGTTCGCCAACAAGCCAATTTGAAACACCAAAAAGAATATGCCGAACAACTGGCAAAAGAAGAAGCCGCTCAAAAAACTGCACGCGAATTTGAAATCAAAATCAAAAATTTGGACCCCGGACATACCAAATACGTCATTTGCACCAATCAAAATGTAATGTCGGAAGAAATATACGAAGTACGCCCCGGACAAACTTTGACCCTCAACCTGTTTAGAGGAACATACTTTGAACTAAAATATTTTGACCAAAACTGGCAAAAAAATGATGCCATCTTTATTGACATGGTCAATCAGTCACTCGACGGAACCGAATTTACCATAAACTAAAATTATTAAACCGATATTATGAAAAAGACAAATTTACCCCCGCTTATCTTAACCTTTGTCCCCGGCAAAGAAAATACCCCGTTTGAAATAGCCGTAAAGTTTGTAGAAGCCTTGGCTCAACACGATTCGGAAAGTGTTTTTAATCTGCTGGCTGACAAAAAATTTGGCAAAGAAATAGTAAACGAATTATTAAAAGCTTGGAAAAACGAACCCGAAAAAACAGCCTATTATCCCGAAAAATGCGAAGAAATATCAACCGAAATTGACAACGACAAAGCCTATGTTACTTTTTTTGACCATAATCTGATAAAAGGAAAGGAATTTGGCAAAAACAAAACCATATTGCATAAAATAAATGGAATTTGGCACGTTTGCTATGGCGAAATGTTTATGGCTGCTTGGAACGGAAAACTATAATGTCAAATTGATTTTTATCTTAATCTAAAATACAAATCAATTTGGTATAATCCAAAAATTCTTTTGGTTCAAAATCTTTTATACCAAAACGACATACAAATTAGTCTAATATTTCGTCCCGAAACTTCGAGGGAGGGGTGGACTATTTTATAAATCGATTTGGTATTAATCCAATTTTTTTCTTCATCGATACTATAACTTTTTAGGTGTTCCATTAGTATCTGTCGTATTTATGTGGTATGCAAATTTCATTCTTTCATAATATAAGCCACCATAATCATTAGCAGTTATATTTTTTACATACAATGGTTTATCTTTAATAATTTCAAATATAAGCTGTATTTTTTCACTTAAAGAAAACCCACCCGTTTTTAAGGAGTATTTAATCTCATTTACTTCAATAAGGACCGTTATCCGCAAAAATTGGCTTTCCGTATCAGAGATACAATTTATACCCCAAACATCTTGACACGCCTAAAAACAAGAACCCTTGTGTTGCCATTTTTTATTTAACTTTGTCAAAAAATTATACCCATGTCAAATATCGTTGCCATTGTAGGAAGGCCCAATGTAGGCAAATCACAATTATTTAATCGATTAACCGGACGTCGTCAAGCCATAGTTGATGACGAAAGCGGTGTTACACGTGACCGACATTACGGCAAAAGTGAATGGAACGGCAAAGAATTTACCCTTATCGATACCGGCGGTTACGTTAAAGGCAGTGATGATATTTTTGAAGATGAAATTCGAAAACAAGTAGAACTTGCCATTGATGAAGCCGATGCCATTATTTTTATGGTCGATGTCGAAACAGGTATCACCGGATTGGATAAAGATGTGGCAAACTTGCTACGCAAAACCCAAAAACCGGTATTATTAACAGTCAATAAAGTTGATAATACCAAACGTCAAAACGATGCATTGGAATTTTACAACTTGGGATTGGGCGACATCTATCCTGTTTCAGCTATCAACGGAAGCGGAACCGGTGAATTACTCGACGACTTGGTTAAAGCCCTTCCCGAAGAGCAAACAGAAAACGATGAAGAAAGCGAAATACCCCGATTTACCGTTGTAGGACGTCCCAATGCAGGAAAATCTACCTTAATTAACGCACTGTTGGGCGAAGAACGAAACATAGTTACCGACATTGCCGGTACTACCCGCGATACCATAGCCACCCGATACAACAAGTTTAATCAAGTATTTGATTTAATAGACACCGCCGGTATTCGACGCAAAAACCGTGTTAAAGAAGACATCGAATTTTATTCGGTCATGCGTGCCATACGAGCCATTGAAAACTCCGATGTCGTGTTTTTGGTAGTGGATGCCACGCGTGGTTTTGAAAGTCAAGACCAAAAAATATTCGATTTGGCTCGCAAAAACAACAAAGGCATTGTTATACTGGTCAATAAATGGGACTTAATCGATAAAAATACCCATACGTCCAAGCAATTTATTGAGCATATCAAAAACGAAACAGCTCCGTTTAACGACGTGCCTGTCTTATTTATTTCCGCCAAAAACAAGCAACGTATTTTTAAAGCTATTGAAGAAGGTATGCGGGTTTTTGAAAACCGCAAACGCAAAATCAAAACCAGCCGCCTCAATGAAGTTATGTTGCCTTACATACAACAAAATCCACCTCCGGCTTATAAAGGTAAATATCTCAAAATCAAATTTGTAACTCAACTACCTACACACAGCCCCAAGTTTGCCTTTTTTGCCAATTTGCCTCAATACATCAAAGAGCCTTATAAAAGATTTTTGGAAAACAAGTTGCGCGAAAATTTTGATTTTAGCGGCGTTCCCATCGAAATTTATTTCCGAAAAAAATAAACCGTATCTATGCACCTAACATACATTTTTGTTTTGGTTTTGGCAGGCATGCTGGTAGGTTTTATCAATACCTTGGCCGGCGGCGGGTCTTCTGTTCTTTACCCTATCCTTATATTTATGGGCATGCCTATTCATACGGCAATCGGAACCAGTCGGGTAGGTTTTTTGGCACAAGGAATTTTTTCGGTGGCAGGTTTTAAAAGCAAAGGAGTATTTTTATATCCGTTTAATCTCTATGTCGCCTTGTCCGCCATGACAGGCGGTTTGGCGGGCGCTTGGATTAGTTTGCATACTTCGGCACAAAATTTAACCCGTATATTGGCGCTGATTATGTTGCTCATTGCTTTTCTCATTTTGGTACAATCCAAAATAAAAAAAACACATCACAATCCTCGTTTAAAAGGCAAATATTTAATTGTCAGTATTTTAGTATATTTTGTTATTGGCTTATACGGTGGCTTTATTCAAGCAGGCATGGGGTTTATGATCATATTGGCAGGCACACTTACCAACCGGCTCAACTTAACCCAAGCCAACAGTATCAAAGCTTTAATAGTTTTGGTAATGACACTTCCCGCCTTATATATGTTCGCTGTCAAAGGGTTTGTAAACTGGCAAGCCGGTATGTTTATTGCTTTGGGAACTGCCATCGGATCGTGGCTTACCAGTCGCTGGTCGGTCAAAATCAATGAAAAATATATCAGACTTATCATTGCAAGCATAGTGGTTGTTTTGGCAATTAAACTGTGGTGGTATCAATAGCTTGGCGTTTTTTTGACAATTCATCAAAATAGTTTTGTATTTTAGCCTAAAAATATCGGCATGCTGCAAACTCCGGTCAAATATTTACAAGGAATAGGCAAAATAAGAGCACAACTCTTGGAAAAAGAATTAGGTATAAAAACTTATGAAGATTTGCTTAACCACTTTCCTTTTCGTTATATTGATCGTTCAAAATTTTACAAAATAAACGAAATCAGAAATGCTGTTGCCGACATTCAACTAAAAGGCAAAATTTTGCATATTGAAGAACAAGGTGAAGGACGCAAAAAACGATTAACTGCTCTTTTTGCCGATGAAACCGGCGAAATTGAACTGGTCTGGTTTAAAAATTATCAATGGATAAAAGGTTTTTTAAATACACATACAACTTATGTAGTCTATGGAAAACCTACTTTGTTTAATCGTAAGTTTAATATAGCCCACCCCGAAATAGAAAGTTTGCAAGACTTTCAAAAAAAATCTTTTGTCAAACTGCAACCGGTTTATTCATCAACCGAAATCTTAAACAAAAAAGGATTTAATACCCGTTTGTGGACCCAAATCATGACCGAACTTTTTAAAGAAACAGGTTTAAATTTTAAAGAAACATTACCCGCCGATATTAAAAACGAATTAAAATTACTCGACAAAAATCAAGCCTTGTTCAACATTCATTTTCCTCAAAGTTTGGATTTGCTGCACCGTGCCCAAACCCGTTTAAAATTTGAAGAATTGTTTTATCTGCAAATACAATTATTGCAAAAAAACATATACCGCAAAAAAAAAATCAAAGGACATGTATTTGAACAAATCAACCGTTATTTTAACCGTTTTTACCAAAACTTTTTGCCCTTTGAACTCACTGCCGCCCAAAAAAGAGTTTTAAAAGAAATAAGACGAGACGTAAAAAGCGGCATTCAAATGAACCGTTTGTTGCAAGGCGATGTAGGAAGCGGCAAAACCATTGTGGCTTTTATGACCATGCTGATGGCAATTGATAACGGCTTTCAAGCAAGTCTTATGGCACCCACCGAAATATTGGCGCAACAACACTATAACGGATTGAAAAAATTTGCCGAATTGCTTGGCTTACAAATTAAATTATTAACCGGCTCTACCAAAAAAAAAGAACGACAACTAATTACGGAAACATTGGCAGACGGCAGTTTGAACATTTTGGTAGGTACACATGCCTTGCTCGAAGACTATGTTCGGTTCAATCGCTTGGGCTTGGCTATAATTGACGAACAACATCGTTTCGGCGTAAAACAACGAGCCAAATTATGGCAAAAAAATACTCCGCCGCCTCATATTTTGGTTATGACGGCAACTCCCATACCACGCACACTGGCTTTGACCCATTACGGCGATTTGGATATATCAATCATTGACGAACTGCCTCCGGGGCGAAAACCCGTAAAAACTATTCACCGTTACCGAAAAGACAAACTAAAAGTATTTGAATTTATCAAAAAAGAATTAGACAAAGGCAGACAAGCTTACGTCGTTTTTCCGCTTATCGAAGAAAGCGAAGTTTTAGACTATCAAAACCTAACGGACAACTACGAAAAAATCAAAAAATTTTTTGCCGATACCCCCTACCAAACCGGAATGGTACACGGCAAAATGAAACCCGACGAAAAAGAAGCCGAAATGCAAAAGTTTAAAAACAATCAAACTCAAGTTTTGGTAGCCACAACCGTTATTGAAGTAGGAGTTGATGTACCCAATGCTTCCATTATGCTGATTGAAAGCGCCGAACGCTTCGGTTTATCGCAACTACACCAACTGCGTGGCAGAGTCGGGCGAGGTGCCGATCAATCGTTTTGTATATTGATGACCGATTATAAACTTTCGCAAGAAGCCCGCATACGTATCGATACCATGACGGCAACAAACGATGGTTTCAAAATTGCCGAAGTAGATTTAAAACTCAGAGGTCCGGGAAATATTTTAGGCACCCGACAAAGCGGCATCATGCGTTTTCGCATAGCCGACCTTATCAAAGATGCTCCTATGTTACGAACGGCTCGTCAATATGCCTACCGATTGCTCAAAAACGATATGTATTTGCAAAAACCCGAAAATCAGGTTTTAAAATACTTTTTGCAAAAACAAATAAAAGAAAGTCAATTTTGGAACTTAATCGGTTAAAACACTTATTTTTCTTTTATCTCTTTAACCGTATAAACATAGATGTCGGGATGGTATTGTAAACAATTGTCCGGCAATCGGGCTTTGTTGCACAAATGTTTAAAAAAAATCTCAAAACGAGGTAACTGTTGCCAAACTTGAGGCAAAAAAGTTGCTTGTCTTCCCGACAATTTTAAGATTACACCGTGCCGTTGCGGAATGATTTTTTGTTTCAAATCATCTATATCTTTGTAATTGAGCTTAACAGGCAAACTCAACAGAGATACTTCAATATTTACCTGCTCAAATTCTTCGGGGGTTAATGATGAAAAACGAGGGTCGTTAAAGGCAGCTGCTCGGGCATTGTATATAACATCGTCTATTAAAGACCTTGCGGGCAAAATAGAACCTATACAACCCCGTAAACTTTCGTCGTTTTCTCCTTTGCGAATATAAAGCGTTACAAAAACCGCCTGTTTTTCTGCCAATTCGGGATACCGACTAATCCATTTTTGCCTGTCAATCAAAGTATCTCCGCTAAAAACTTCGGCAATTGCCAAACGTGCCAATTTTAATAAAATATCATCGGGAACAGACATAAAATACATTTTACGGATATAAAAATACGTTTTTTTTGCCTCAATGTCAAGTTTATACAGACTTTTTATACCGGTCAATTAAATAACACGTCTCCTTTGTGTAAAATCGTCGGTGAAGTTCCATAATTGATATAATTTTCCGTATCGACCATTATGCTCTTGTAACGATCTAACCAAATTACTTTATAACGACGAAAATTTTTATCATAAAAAATCATACCGAATTGCAAACCATCGAGTTTTCCTTTGTCCGTTTGATAAAAATTGGCATACCAATCGGGAATTAATGTAAACCAATAATGTCCTTTAATTTTATTAAACCTGACTTGAACAGTTGCTTTAATACCGAACCGCTGAAACAAATATTGCCATCGTTCCGGTATCTCAGCCATAAGCAAAAAAGGCATCGGAGTACTTTCATTTACCTCTCCCGAAGTTCTGTGCATAAATCTTTTGGTTATGTCTCGGTATTCCAATTCTCCAGATATTTTTTCCGCCAACAGGGTAAAATCGTTATCATTGACCGGAAAACTGTAAAAAATATTATAAAAATCGGAATTGTTTTCTACTTGCAGCACCTTATTTTCTGACAATAGAACTTCGATTTTTCCCCACTTTACCACATAAAAGTCTGTTTTTATCGGTATTTTTTCTCGATTGCCAAATACCGGAACCGGTTGATATAAATAAGATTTGCGAACAAGCGTATCTCGTTTAAACACATCGAGATATGTAGCATAAATCAAACTGTCGGGATAAAGTTTAAGGTGATTTCCTCGTCGAACATAGCGTCCGAAAAAGGTATAATATTCGCCTCCTGCCGTACAACCTGCCCAACTTCGATAATATTTAAACAATCCGTTGTGCAACAACATAAGTTTTTCACGATGACCAAAAGCCCGATAACTATAAATGAGCGTATCCGTTTTGTTTGATACAACTGGCGACTTAATAATCGCCTTATGTTGTTTAACACAAGAAAATATCAAAAAAACAATAAATAATATACCAATAACCTGCTTCATGTTTTTATTAAATTTAGTGAAACTGCCTTAAAAAGTCTATAAAATATCCACTCAATTTTAATCTTTTTAACAAGGTCTTTTAAAGGCAGTTTCTCTATCGAAAATTAATGGCACAAACAAATTAGAATTTAACAAATTATTCTTCGGCAACTTTAAACACAATGGGCAAAGTATAGGTTACCTTTACGGTTCGGTTACGTTGTTTTCCGGGTTTCATTTTGGGAAAACCTCCAATAACTCTTCGGGCTTCTTTCTCCAAATCTTTATACTTTGAACGGGCTTTAACATCAACAATATTACCTTGTGTATCAATGGTAAACTGGGTAAATATTCGGACTTTTTCGCCACTCAAACCCATATCTTCCGCCAATCCTGTATTAAATTTTCTCGATACCCATTGGTGTATTTTTTCATTCATACATTTGCGCAATTGGTCATTATCGTTTTGGTATTTTTCACACCCGGGAAAAACCGGCACTTGTTCAATCTTGCTAAAAGGTATCGTTATTTGATAATTTTCAACATTTTCGGTTTCCAAACTCTCGGGCGTATCAATGGTATCGACAGGTTCGGGTTCACTGTTTTTAAAAATCGATTCTTCTACTTTCTTTTCATTTTTTTCTACCTTTAAGCGTGCCAATTCACGCGGTTTTTGTCTCTTGATTTTGGGCTTGGGTTTTTCAATGATGATGACTTCGGTTTTATCAATTGTCAAATCCGTTTTGTCCAATTTGTCAATACCGATGTCGGCGGCATAGGTTTTCAAATTGATTACCTGTAAAGCAAAATACAACACCGTAACCAAACCTATCAGCATAAAAGTAAAACTGTAATTGTTCAAATTGGCTTTTTTTGTTTTTTTCGGTTTCATAACTTTATATTTTTTGGGTTAATATTTGATTTTGTCATATTTGACTTTGCAAATCGTTTGTATTGAAAAATATCTTTAACTCGATTTTTTCCGGGTTTTCTTTTTCAACAAATAAAACAACACAAAACTCATAAGAATGAAAGTCCATAGGTTGAGCAACAAATACATCAATCCCGTAAAAAGACTCCAACCGTTTTTTAAGGCTTCCATATAACGATTGGTTTCCGGTGGCAAAGGCTCATTTATATCTTGATAAAGTTTAATCGATACGGTTGAATAGGTTGTTTGCTCTTGAAGTAATTGCAACTTGCCTTCCAAACGGTCAATTTCGGTTTGAATACGACTGATATGATTTTCAACCGTCATAATCTCCTCAATATTTTTGGCTTTTTGATATAAACTCAAATAACGATCTTTCAAAATTTTTTTATTTTTTAAACGGGCTTTCAAATCAAAAAACGAATCGGTTACATCTTGTGTTCGTACTTCAAAAAATTCGATACTGTCAAACTTTTTTTGAATTTCGGATACAAAATTTTCAAAATCATTAACCGGCACTTTAATGTCCAACCTATAAGACTTTCGATAGGTATAATGTTCGCTGTTATCCAAACTAACAAATCCTTTATGGCGGCTTAACATTTGCAATAGTTGGCGGTGCTTTTCATCAATGCTATCGGTATGAATTTCAATACGGGCTTCTTTTACCAACAGATTTTTCGTAGAACTATCATTTTGCAAAACCTTTGGCTTATTTTCGTCCGATATCATCTTGGTTTGAGCCGATACCTCTTTCGCTACACTTGTATCATTTTGATACGCCGTTTTATTTTTAGCACAAGCAGTTATAAACACAAATACAATTAAACCTATTTTTTTCATATTCAAAACGCTTTGTTAAATTTTGTTTTTTTCGTATAAAATTTTTCATTGCTTTGAAATCACACCACAAACATACTTCTACCGGTGGAATGATTTTTGTATTAACTTTGTAAGGCTTTTGTAAAACGCTTGTATTTTGTTTAAATGTTGAATATCAATTATTTACAATATTGACAGAAAAAGAAAAAATATTATTTGAACGACTAAAAAAAGAAGTTGCCCGAACTTTTTTGCAGGAAAACTCTGCCCTGTCACCCGATATTTCGCAGTGGAAAGGTGAAGACATTGTTCGTTTTCAAGAAGATTTATCAGACAAAGTAAAAGGTAGAGTCAGCGAAAAGTGGTTTTACAATTATTTTAGAAACGAAATACAGAAATTGCCCCGTATCGACATGTTAAATTTGCTGTCACAATATGCCGGTTATCAAAATTGGGCTGATTTTAAACAAAAGCACTTCCAAAAAGAAAATAGAAAACGAACATTGAATTTTGAAAAAAAACACATGGCAGGATTTATGCTACTGATTTTATTGGGTATATTTATTTTTTCATTAAGTGCCAAAACAACCAAAAAAGTTGTTTTTTGTTTCGTAGATGAAAATCAATTGCCCGTAACCCAAATTAAAGTCAGTTGGATTTTGCCGGACGAAAGCGAAAAAATTTTACCGATTGACCATCATTGTGTTTCATTCCGATCGGATTTGGACGAAATACGTTTGCTTATCAAATCTCCCGAATACAAAGACATAATCATCAACCGAAAAATAACAACCAATCCGTATCGCGAAACCATTGGCTTACAAACCGACGTGCTGGCGTTATTATTGCAACATTATGCCGCTTCTCAAACCGATAACTGGCAAAAAAGACGTGAAAAATTGCAAAAAATCATTGACGACGATGCTATGATATATCAACAATGGTTTGGCAATAACAAAGGTATTGAACTATATGACAAAGAGGATTTTATCGCACAACTCTGCGTACCCAACGGATTGATAAAAAATATCAAAATATTGGAAATTGAATATAAAAATAAGAAAATCAGCAAATTAAGATTTTCAACCAAACCTTGAAATTAATCGCATGAAGTACTTTGCCTACATATTAATATTATCGATTTTGATATCCGGTTGTGCCAGCAATAACGGTGACAATTTCAAATCGCCAAACGAAATAACTCGTTCAAACTCCGGTTTGCGTTTGGAACCCCGTATTATGCACACCAACGAAAACAATGAACAAAACGAAGACGAAAAATATGCATCAGCCGAAGATTTTGACCAAATTGCCCGTCAAAAAATACAACAATTTTTAGACATGAGCAGTACAGCCGGTATCCATGCCGAAGATTATAATAATTACATAAAACGTTATGCCAAAAAACTATGGTTTGACCCCGAAAAAGCCGAAAAAATTTGGCTGCAATCAGGTTTTAATACTGCCGACAGTATCAAAATCACACATACCCAACTATTACACTTTGAAGAAGCAGGTAACGACCAAAGCATCGGCACTTATCAAATAAATATAAAGATTTATCGAAAAGGTCAATTTGAAAAGAACAACAAAAAGGTTCAAATCTATTTTGAAACCATCGATTTGCCCATAGACGACAAAATATATAAGACCATTAAAGCCAAAATTTTGTCAATAGAATAAAACAAGAATTATTTCAACACCTCCAACACGGTTTTTACCTTTTCATTGGGTATGGTCATAGACAATACATAGTGTTTTATCAACCATTGTCCGTCTTTTTTTATCACAACACCCGACCCGCGACATACACCCATCCAAGTATCCAAAGTTTCGTCAAACCAAGCTTGGTTTAATAAATTTTTTTCTTGATATATATGTCTGTTCAAAGGGTGAAAATTCCAAACTTTGCCTCGCTCAAAATAAGGTTTGGCAAAATTCATAAACTCGTTTTTGCTCCAAACTTCGGAAGAATCGGTTCCAACAAAAACCGCATCGTTGTCTAACAAAGCAAAATAAGTATTAAAATCGGCTGTTGCCGCTGCACGATGCCACTTATCGAGCATGGTGTCAATATCGGTTTTATTTTTTTTGAAGGTATCGAAGTTTTGAATTTCAAATGAAAAATTACAAGCCGAAAGCAAGAAAAACACCCAAATGAATAAATACAAATTACTAATTTTCATTATTTTACAATAATAAAGGACAAAACTTATCCAAAGAACAAATAGGTAACCAAAATAGCGGCAATAATACCGGCAATATCCGCTACAATACCGGCAGCCGCTGCATAACGAGTGTTTTTGATACCAACCGAACCAAAATAAACCGCCAATACATAAAAAGTAGTTTCGGTACTGCCCTGCAAAATGGAAGTCAAATGTCCCACAAAACTATCCACACCGTGTTCCACCCAACTTTCGACCATGGCGGCACGGGCACCACCACCGGTCAAAGGCTTCATAAAAGCCGTAGGTAAACCGTCCACAAATCGGGTATCAATCCCGACATAACCGAAAACAAAACGAAAAAAATCCAAAACATAATCCATCGCCCCCGAAGCGGTAAATACCCCGATTGCCGCCAACATTGCCACCAAATACGGAATAATGGTAACCGCAACTTTAAAACCGTCTTTGGCACCTTCAATAAAGGCATCATAAATATTGATTTTCTTAAATAGCGCCACCAAAATAAAAGTAATAATAATGGAAAAAAGCAAAATATTGCTCAATAAATTGGTAAATACACTTATTTTGTCAGGGTCATGCAAATAGCCTACATATCCGGCAATACCGCCAATCAATATGGTCATACCGCCCAAATAAGCCAAAACCACCCGATTAAATAAATTGATGTGTTGTATCAAAGCCGTTACTATCAACCCCACCATACTCGACACAAAAGTAGCAATAAGTATAGGCAAAAATACATCGGTCGGGTTGACGGAACCTTTCATGGCACGCAACGCCAATATACTTACCGGTATCAGGGTCAAACCCGAAGTATTGAGCACCAAAAACATAATTTGAGCATTGCTGGCAGTTTCTTTTTTCGGATTGAGCGATTGCAAATCTTTCATGGCTTTTAAACCCAAAGGAGTTGCCGCATTGTCCAGACCCAACATATTTGCCGAAAAATTCATCATCATCGAACCGATTGCCGGGTGGTTTTTGGGAACTTCGGGAAACAATCGGGTAAACAACGGACTGACCAAACGGGCTAAAATATTAATCATTCCTCCCTTTTCTCCTATTTTCATTATTCCCATCCACAAGGCTAATATTCCTGTCAAACCCAAAGAAAGTTCAAATCCCAATTTGGCACGGTCAAAAAGCGCTTTCATCATCAAAGAAAAAATTTCTACATCGCCCAAAAAAATCAATTTGTAGAGCCCCACTACAAAAGCTATTAAAAAGAAACCTACCCAAATATAATTCAGTGCCATTTGAAATCGGAAATTAAAAATTAGAAGTTAATAATATTTATGCAAGCAATTGTATTTGTGTATCTTAACATCACACCTTTATAAAAATCTTTTTGCGATACAACCACCATGCTACAAATATATAAAAAACAACGACACTTAAAGCGTATAACATGGAAGAAAATTCGGTATTACCCAAATAATCGGCAAACAAATGATGATATAGCCAACCGTGAATGGTAGATTTGCTACCGGGCATGTGCAACAAATAAAAAGACTTGGTTATAAATACCGAAAGCGTAAAAATCGCTATGGCATTCATGCCGAGGTATTTAAAAATTTCAGCCCATTTTTTATAGTTCAACACATCGACCACAAAATATATCGCCGCAAATGTCAAATAAGCCAAACCGCCCGTATATAGAACATAGCTGCTTGTCCACAACCTTTTGTTGAGCGGAAAATAACGACTCCACCACCAACCGAGCAAAAACAAAACAATACCTGTCAAAACAAACAAAATAGTCTTAGCATAAGGAGACATACGCGGATCCATTAAAATAAGTCCCAAAAATATACCCAAAAAAGCCGTCGCCATAGCCGGCAAGGTGCTAAACAAACCTTCCGGATCGTAATCGCCTTGTACGTAGCCTTGCGCTTCATAGTGTCTCCACATGTGTTTTTCGGTCAAAATTTTGCGGTCAATAACCGAAGCCAAATTATGTGTTTTGGTCAATTGCGGTTTTTGTCCGTCAATTTTGATTTGAGTCATACCATACCAATACCCCCCCAACAAAACGACACTCAACAATACATACCAACGCCAGTCTTTTACAGCTACAAAAAAGGTTGCCACCACCAAAAAAACCAAACCGATACGTTGCAAAACTCCCGGCAAACGCAAATGAGACAAATCTTTTATAAAAGGAAATTTATAGGTAAAAGCCGCCAAAAGCAACCCGATAAGGATAATTTTAAAACTTCGTTTTATAATTTTCAAATACAACCGATGATCAATATACTGACGCTTGTTTTTATATGCCAAAACAATGGAAGTTCCAACTATAAAAAGAAAAAAAGGAAAAATCAAATCGGTGGGTGTAATACCGTGCCACGGTGCATGCTCCAATGGCGGATAAACATGCGACCAAGTTCCGGGCGTATTGACCAATATCATAAAAGCAATGGTCAGTCCCCTAAAAATATCAACCGAAAGTATTCTTTGTTTGTTCATTTATGCAAATAAAGGTAAAGATTTTTTTCGGTTAATAAACTGAGTTCAACCCGATAAATAATATTTTTTATTTTTTTGTGATTTTGTTTAACAAATCAATTAAATAATCAATTTAAAATAATTTTATGTTAATTTAGTCTAAAAACTCTTGTATATTGTAACAAAATTAATTTATTTACGTCATAATTATAATTCATCTAAAAATCTAAATATCATGAAAAAAATTCTTTTTGTATTCAGCATCTTCTTTATCAACTTTTTATCGGCTCAAACAGCCGATGAAATTATCGACAAATATCTTAAAAATATAGGTGGTAAAGAAAAACTTTCACAAATAAAAACGCTAAAAATACAAGCCAAAGCCATGCAACAAGGTATGGAAATTCCTATTGAAATCATTATGACAGCAGACGGAAAACAATACATTAGTGCCGAAATACAAGGCAAAAAAATCGTACAACTGGCATTTGACGGTGAAACGGCTTGGCATACCAATTTTATGAACATGGAACCCGAAAAATCGGACAGTGAAACCGCTCAAAATTTGAAAAAAAATCTCAAAGGCGAATTTCCCATTCCTTTTCTAAACTACAAAGACAAAGGTTACAAAGTGGAATTTATAGGCAAAGAAGAAGTGGAAGGCGCCGAAACTTACAAAATCAAATTGACCGAACACCCCGTTACCATGGACGGTAAGGAAGTCCCCAAAGAAGTTTATTATTATTTTGATACCGAAAACTACGTGCCGATTGTAGCCGAAGAAGAAATCAAAAAAGGACAATTTAAAGGAGCCAAAGTGCAACAAGTATTTAGTGATTTTCAAGAAGTGGACGGTATATATTTCCCTTTCAGCACCGCTCAAAAATTTAACGGTATGACCGGTAGCGAAGTTAAAGTGGTCAAGATTGAAATCAATCCGCAAATCGACGAAAATATTTTCAAATTTGTACCCGCTTCAAAAACAACCGAATCTAAAACTGACGAAAAAACAGGAGATACCAAAAAATAAACCGTAAAAAAAAAACTCCCATGAAAAAAATTGTTCTCATCTTTCTACTGGGCATCTTACAATTAAGTCCGGCACAAGGTCCTTTGCAAAAATTGACGGGCAAACAACTTTTCGGTTCATTACGTGCCCGTCATTTAGGACCGGCTATTGTAAGCGGCAGACTTACCGACATAGCCGTACACCCCAAAAACAACAATATTATATATGTTGGAACTGCCGGTGGCGGTGTTTGGAAATCGCAAAACGGAGGTGTCAATTTCAAACCCGTATTTGACAAACACAATTCGTCTATAGGTTGTATCGCCATTGATCCGAAAAAACCCGACCAAGTGATTTGGGTCGGAACCGGCGAAACTTGGACACGCAACAGCGTATCGGTCGGCGACGGCTTATACAAAAGCACCGACGGCGGAAACAATTGGAAAAAAATAGGTTTTGAAGATTCGGAACGAATCAGCAGTATCGTCATCAACCCCGACAATACCGACATAGTATATGTAGCCGTTTTGGGACATTTGTGGGGCGACTACGACAAACGCGGCGTATTCAAAACCACCGACGGAGGTAAAACATGGACCAAAATACTTTCGGGCAAAAAAGACACCGGTGTTTCCGACTTGGTCATAGACCCTAATAACCCAAATGTGCTCTACGCAGCTCTTTGGCAATTTAGACGCACGCCTTGGTCTTTTAATTCGGGCGGATACGAATCAAAATTGCTCAAATCGGAAGACGGTGGTCAAACATGGTACAAAATACACAACGGATTTCCACAAGGCAAATTGGGACGTATTGCCATAGCCGTTGCACCAAGCGATTCAAACCGGCTGTATGCCGTTATCGAATCGGAAGATGCCAAAAAAAACGGTTTATATGTATCTGATGATGCCGGAAAAAGTTGGAAACTTCAAAATCAAGATTTCAATATATCGGTACGTCCATTTTACTTTGCCCGTTTGGCAGTAGATCCCAAAGACAAAAATACGGTTGCCAAAGCCGGTTTTTTTGCCAAAATCAGTTCGGACGGCGGTAAAACATTTAAACAATTCGGTGATATGCACGCCGATATTCACGATATAGTTTTTGACAAAGATAATTCCGACCGCATGTATTTTGCTACCGACGGCGGATTTTATATGTCATTGGACAAAGGAGTGTCTAACATCAAAAACCGTGATTTGAATGTCGGTCAATACTACTATGTAAGTGTCGATAATGAAACCCCCTACAATATTTACGGTGGTTTACAAGATAACGGTTCGTGGTGGGTCCCCAATACGGCTTCCGGCGGAGTCAAAGAAAAAGACTGGAACAACGTAGGCGGTGGCGACGGTTTCAGAGTATTTAGACACCCTACCAAAAAAATCATCTATTCCGAAAGTCAAGCAGGCGAATGGATAGGCAGATACGATATGGAACACCAAACCATAACCGATATCACTCCTTTTGCCGAAAAAGAGGGCGAAAAATTACGTTTTAATTGGAATACCGCCATGGCTTTAAGCCCCAACAAACCTGATAGAATTTATATAGGAAGCCAATATTTGCATCGCTCCGACGATACCGGCAAAAACTGGACCATTATTTCACCCGATTTAACCACCAACGACAAAAACAAACAAAATCAAGCCCAATCGGGCGGACTGACCGTTGATAATTCGGGAGCCGAAAACAATAATTGTATTTTTACCATTGCCGAATCGCCGCTTGACGAAAACATTATTTGGGTTGGCACCGACGACGGCAATGTACAACTGACAACCGACGGCGGAAAAACCTGGAAAAATCTAACCGAACATATCCCCGGCCTGCCTCCCAATGCCTGGGTATATCATATCGAAGCCAGTGTGTTTGACAAAGGAACCGCTTATGCCGTTTTTGACCGCCACACCTTAAACGACACAAATACTTATGTATATAAAACGACCGATTTCGGACAAACATGGCAAAACATAGCCACCGACGAAATCAAAAGTTTTGCCCGAAGCCTACAAGAAGATCCCGTCAAAAAAGACCTTTTGTATTTAGGCACCGAAGACGGCTTATACATAACTCTAAACGGCGGCAAACATTGGATGAAGTTTGAAAACAACATGCCTACCGTTCCGGTGCATCACGTTACAATTCAAAAAAGAACCAATGACTTGGTGTTGGCTACACACGGACGGGGCGTTATTGTGATAGATGATATCAGTCCCCTGCGCGAACTTAATGACAGTATCTTGCAAAAAGACGTTTACTTTTTTAAACACAAAGATTTTGTAATGTATGAACGAGACAATTTCGGAGGCGGTTACGGGCTCAATATGTTTAGAGCCGAAAGCAAACCTTCGGGTGCCGCCATTACTTATTATTTGAAAAAAAGGCACACTTTTGGCAAAATGAGCCTGCAAATATTAGACGACAAAGGTAATGAAGTGGTAAAACTCAGTCCGCTTAAACACAAAGGTATCAATATTGTTCGTTGGTATTTTGAAGGTAAACCCCCCAAAACAGCCGGCGGAAAAACCTTTTCGTATAGCAGTTTTATCGCACCTCGCGTGCCCGCAGGAACCTATACGGTACGCCTGACCAAAGGCAAAAAAGTATATGAAACCAAAATAAAAACAGTATATGATACCCTGCCCGGAATACCCTTGAAAAACAGAAAAATACAAGAAAAAACCGTCAAAGAACTCTATGACATGATCGAAGAACTGGCTTATCTGGTATATCAAGTGGACGAAAATATAAAATACGCACAAAACATTGCAAAAAAACAACCCAAATTGCGTAAATATGCCCAAAAATCAATTGACAAATTAAAAACTCTTAAAAAAACATTGGTGCAAACCACAGGAGACAATTATACGCAAACCCCCGAACCCGAATTGCGTGAAAAATTGACCAAATTATACAGCAAAATCGTTAGCAAATACGATGTCCCATCCAATTCGCAAATGAAAAACCTCAGCGTATTGAAAAACGATTTACAAAAAGCCCACCTAAATTTTGCACAAATTGAAAAGAAATATCTTCAAAAATTGAAATACAAAGCCCAAAAATATCAATTACCGGCTTTGCAAATCAAAAGTTTTGAAGCATATATTAAGAAATAAACCACTATGGACTTGAAAGTACCATAGGTTGAAAGCATGAACGAAATTTATTACTTTGACACTGATTAAGCGGTTTGAAGTCGGAAGCCGGAAGTGTGCACTTCCGGCTTCCGACTTCGGACATCATGAAAAAAACATTTTTAAAAGCTAAAAGAAAAATGCACAAAGTGCATAGTTTTAACTCTATTTGAGATCAATAAATACACCGATTATTACATTTTTAAACCCGACTAACAGATTTTGTCGGGTTTTTTGGTATAAACAAGCCAAATAATTGCAAATAGCATAATAATTTGTTAATTATAAGGTCAAAGCCAAACAAACACCTATATTTGTAGCTTAATCAAAACACAAACACAACACAATATTATGAAAAGTCCGCATGTATTTCATATTCCCGTTATGGGTGTCGCTTATACCATTGACACACCCCTTAAAGTTTCCCGATATGGAATAGATTCTGTTATCTCGCTGGTAGATAATGTCTTATTGGAAAAACTTCGCAAAGTTTATACCGAAAAATTTAATCTTCCGTATCACGAAATTTCGGAAAAAGCCGAAGATTATATGGCAAAACGCATAACCGCTTATTTGAACTTGATCAATCGATTGTCGATTGAAAAGTTTGAAACCATTAAAAACAATTATGAAGAAAAAAAAGAAGAAATAAAAGAATATTTTGAACTCCTGCCCGACAGTTCATTGCTTAAACGTGAATTTACAGACTTATTGCAAGACAATTTACCTGTTGAAGAGATCAAAAATTGGGTAAAAAAACACATGACCATGGGCAGTATTGATGTCAATATTATGACCAAAGTCGACAAAACCAATTACAACCGAAACGGCGAAGCACTTCCGCAAGAATTTAACGATGCTCATGCCGCTTTACGAGGTTATGCCAACAGCGATTTGACTTCATCATTGATTTTGTCAGCAGGTATGAGCCCTCGATTATACGGATATATTGAAAATTTTAAAGATTTTTATCCCGACACCAAAGGCTTTATCAAAAAGAAAATCGTATTGAAAGTCAGCGATTACCGTTCTGCTCTCATTCAAGGTAAATTTTTGGCAAAAAAAGGTTTATGGGTATCCGAATATCGGATAGAATCGGGGTTAAATTGCGGCGGACATGCTTTTGCCACCGACGGATATTTAATGGGACCCATTTTGGAAGAATTTAAAAATAACCGTCAAAAATTATCGGAAGAAGTTTTTGACCTGTTAAAAAAAGCTTTGCAACAAAAAGGCAAACCTGTGCCCGAACAAGTTTTACCGTTAAAAATTACCGCACAAGGAGGAGTAGGCACCGCCAAAGAACAAGAGTTTTTGACCGATTATTACCAAGTGGACAGCGTAGGTTGGGGATCTCCTTTTTTGTTAGTGCCCGAAGCCACTACGGTCGATGACTATACGCTTAACGAATTGGCAAAAGCCCGTGAAGAAGATTTATATCTGAGTAACATATCGCCTTTGGGGGTGCCTTTTAACAGTTTAAAAAGCGCTTCGGCTACCCTCAAAAAAATTGAAAAAGCACAAAAAGGCAGAGCCGGAAGCAGTTGCCCCAAAGCTTATTTGGTTTCCAATACCGAATATACCGACAAACCTATTTGCACGGCTTCACGACAATATCAGTATATCAAGCTCAAAGAACTAAATACTTTAAATTTGCCCGAAAACGAATATCAAAAACGGTACAACAAAATCATTGCCCCCGAATGCTTGTGCGTAGGACTATCCGAACCGGCAATTATTACACACCAAATCGACTACAAAATCAAAGATAACGGTGTAACGGTTTGTCCGGGTCCAAACATGGCTTACTTTCACCAAAAAACCGGACTAAAAGAAATGATAAAACATATTTACGGCAAAACCGATTTGATAGGAAAACGCTATCGTCCGCACATGTTTGTCAAAGAACTGAACTTATACATTGACTATCTAAAAAATCAATTGGAAGAAATCAACGATAAAATAGACAAAAAACAAAGCAGATATTTTGAAAAATTTGCCAATAATCTAAAAAACGGCATATCTTACTACCACTCTCTGTTTGAAAATACCAAAGAAAAATTTATCGATAAAAAAGAAGAAATATTTACCGATTTGGAAAAAAGCAAAAAGCAACTTTCGGATTTATTAAGCAAAATAAATGCTTTGGTAGTGGAATAAATACAAGACAAATTATTGCAAGAAGAAAGTTGTCGGTACCAATACGGTAAAGTTCCAAAGAACAATCCGTAACACGACAACTTTCACCGGCAAATATAATACTACCACGAATTCAATGAAAATTGCTGTTAATACCAAAACGACATACAAAATAATCCAATATTTCGTCCCGAAACTTCGGGACATCATATCTTCAGTTCATCATATCACCAGTTTATCACATCATCGGTTCATCATCAAACACCCACTAAAATAACAGTAGAATCAATTTTTTTTTTAAACAAATTTTATGAACCGAGCCTGTCATTTTCACTATATTTAAACATAACATAACTCGCCGCAATTACACCGAAAAAAGCTACCAAAGCTTCGGCAAACGCCGACCAATATATGGCAAAACGTCCCAAATTGCCGGCAACGATACCCAAATCATTCCAGCTTATCATTAAATAATAAACACTGCCCAAACCTATGGCAATACCGGGGTGCGAACGCACAAAATCAACCGAGCGTTTATAACTCATTCGCAAGTTTTCCATAGCATAATCCAAAATGGAAAATCCGTAAAAATAAGCCGTAACCAAAAATATCAACACACTGCCAAAAACCCTGATTAAATACACCGATGGTGCAAAGTGCATGGCTATGGAAACAACGGCTATTATTACATACTGATACAGCAAATTGCGTAAAGTTATTTTTAGTCCTCGTAAAATGTCTTTAATAAGTTGTGTCGGCGAAAAACGATATGTCAATCCGGTTAATCGTTTGCCGGTCTCTTCCGAAATTAACGAAAATACAGGCGATAAAATCAAAAGCAGAAAAAAACCCGAAATACTCGCTGCCAAGCTCACACCTGTTAAAGCATATTGTTGTGCCGAAGCATAAGGTATCCAACCGGTTATTAAACTGACAAAAAAATCAAATATAACAACCGGAAAAGCAAAAATCATCAACAATAACAAAAGCAAAAACAAGTATTTGTATAAACGGAAAGAAACAAACAACTCAAACGATTTGACATAAGCTTTTAAACTAAATAAAATTTCGCCCCACATATCAAGTTACCGTTATTTTTGCAACAATGCTTCAATGGTTTTATCCAAAGTATCTACCGTATCGTAGTTTAAGCCTTCTTCACGTAAAACAATATAACCGTTTTGGTCAATTACAATATGGGTAGGATAGACTTTGACTTGATAATTCAATATCTCCACCTGACTTTCGGGTATCAAATTGTATTTAAACTCAAAACGTTGCAAAAAACGTTTTATATTGGGTTTTACATGATAGGTCAAACCCAAAAAAATCACGTTCTTGTCTTTATACTTATCGACCAATTTATTGAGTTCAGGCATCTCCAATATACAAGGACGACAAGCCGAAAACCAATAGTTCATTACAATGATTTTTCCTTTTAGTTCGTCCAAACGGTAATGATTGCCATTGATATCGGTCAGGTTAAAATAAACGGCTTTTTGTTTGGGACTGATATCAACCGGATTTTCTTGAGTACCTATATTGTAATCTTCAATGGGGGTAAACACATAAGCTTTTATTTCGCCTTCATCATTTAGATATATCAGTTTGTCGTATTTGTCGGGGTCAAAATATACTTCGGCATTTTTTCGTTTGATAACGGTGCCGTCGTCCAAATACATTTTTACCCGTTTGGAAGGTTCAATGGTTTTACCTGCCATTTCGTCTTCCATAGCAATATGCAAACCTTGAAGTTTTTCTTCAAGGTTTACTTTTTTTTGAGCAATGACAGTTGTTGAAGCAACTAAAAAAACAAGTAATAAAAAAAATTTTTGCATCTATCAGTTTGTTTTTATCATTTCAATCAGTGATTTGGCTTGCGAACGATCCACTTGTTTGATGTGTTTTACGGCTTTGGACAAGTTATTGATATTAACCTTATTGCCTTTAATCAAGCCTATCAAAAAATTGTAATCTTTGTCTTTACCCAAAAATATCACTTCATCTATTTGCTCGGGATTTCCTTCATAAGCAAATGAAATGTCGTATCCCTTGTTTTTGATCTTGGTCAAAGTTTTGTACGCTTTGCTTTGTATGATATTTTTGGCTTTTTGAAATTCTTTGGCTTTTCGGGTCAAATCATAGTCGTTTTTGTAAACCAAAATGTTCATTTTTTTGATACTTTCAATCTGTCTTCTTGTTTCGGGGTCTAATTTTTCTTTATCAAATTCGACCACACTTGCCGGAATGTTCACCACAAAAAAGTCGGGGCTTTCGGTGGCTTTGACAAAATAGTCTTCCAAGGAATCTCTCTTACAAGCCGTTGCAAATATAAGAAACAAACTTAATGCCAAAAAATAGGTGTTTTTTTTCATAATTTTATGTATTTTTCAAAATACCGGTTCAAAACCACCGGACAAAGCAATCAATGTGCGTATAAATTTACCGATTAATTAATTATTACTCTTTATTTTGTGCTTCTTCCACTTGTTTTAAATACTTCCCATCAATTATTTTGACTTTTTTGTTCAATTTGGACAATTTTTTTAAATCGATATGGCCGGTAACCAACATAACGACAGTATTTTTTTGTCCGTTATCGATCGAATTGACAATCATAATCAGTTCACGTGCAATGTGCGGTTGGTCACCTTTTACAATATAAAATTTTACTTTGTTGTCATTGTCATTGATACGCATCAATTCGACCATTTGATGTTGTTGTATGTAGCGTTGAGCATCATTGGTTATTTCGGCACCGGTTTTGGGGTCGTCGGTAACAAAAACTTTTAAACCGGTCAAGTTGCTCAACACGCTGATTTCTTCTTGGGCTTCGGCACTTTCGGGCTCAATTTCTTTGAGTAGTTTAAACATTTCGTCGGTTACGACAACCGAAGTTACATTGTCATAATCTTCATACTTGTCAAACATGCTTTGGGCATGTATCAAGCCGAAACTCATCATTAAAATAAATATAAATCCTGTCTTTTTCATTTTTTTTCGTTTTTAATGTTAAACACTTTGCGGGTTGTGGTGCCAAATACGCTGATAGCACCTGTTTTTTGTATGCCTTCATTGACATTGCGGGTAAACTTTTTAATTTCTTTTACCGCTTCTTTTTGTTTTTCGGGATTGGGGTTGGAAACCTGTATATGGGTTGCGGTTTCATGCAAGTTTATTTTGTGGTTAAAACCCGAACGAATTAAGCCGACAAAAGTCAATCCGATAACCAAAGCGGCAGCAGCAGCATAATATTTACGCTTGTTTTTTGTTTTGGAAGCAATATGAACGGGGCGCGGATTGGAAAATTGTCCGGCACGTTCAAAATAACCGAACAAAGCTTTGTATGGGTAATGTTGGTCGGCTATGTATTCCGATGCAAAATAATCTTTCAGTTGCTTTTCTTCTTCCAAAGTGGTTAAGCCTTCAAAGTACTTGTTAAGAATATTGTCTATTTTCTTGAAGTCCATATTGATAATAATTAATTAGTTCGTTTTTTAAAGTTTTTCGGGCACGTGACAAGGCGGTTCTGACGGCGTTTTCTTTCATATCGAGCATCTCGGCAATTTCGGCAAATTCATAACCTTCAATGTCACGCAATTGCACTATTAAACGTTGTTTTTCGGGCAATTGATACATCAATTTTTCAACAATGCCAACAGCTTCGTGTGTCTCATAACGTTTTTCGTCAGATTGTGCTTTCATCATAAAAGCAACTTGATCCAAACGACTTTCTTTGGCTTGCTTTGACTTGATACGATCCAAACAAAAGTTACGAACAGCTCTCATAAAATAAGCATCTCGGTTTGAAATATGATTGAGTTGCTCTTTTTTAACCCATAGTTTGGAAAAAACCTCTTGCACGGCATCGGCTGCTTCGTCTGACGAAATCAGCATCATTTTTGCCAAGCGAAACATCTTGTCTTCCAGTCGTTTAACAGTATTGACAAATTCGAGTTGTGTCATTTGGTTAGGGGCTTTACATACAGGTAACGAATATAATGAAAATTTGTTACAAACAATTGATTAGCCGTAACATAAGTTACTTATGTGAATTTGAAAACGGGTGTTTTTTTATCAAAAATGTCAAAACCAACAATATTATACCGGTCCAAACCAAAGCCATACCTAAACCCAGTTGATCGGTCAAAAAACCGAACATAATTGCCAAAATCGAAGTCAATAGGGTGCGATATAAGGATTGTGCCGAAAGCACCGAAGCTAATATTTCATTAGGAACATTGTCGGATAAATAGCCGGTTAAAACAGGTTTACGCAAACTTTCGATTATATATATCAATGCAAAAAATAACAAAGAAAGCCCCCAAAGCCTACGGTCGTAGAACAAACCGCCTAAGGTGCCGGCTACAAAACCGAAAATTAAAGTTGTGTAGGGAGCATCATTAATTTTTTTGACCAGAATACCGGACAAACGAGAAGCTTTTGATGTGAGGATATACAAAACAAAATACATGACACCAATGAGCAAACCTATTTTGTCGGTTTTATTTAATGTCAATAAAACAGGAAGTGCCATTGCCAACTGTTTCATAACGGGTTGAATATAATCTTTCACGGCTTTTTGATAGGCGGTAAATACAGCTGCCGAATGAACAATACGCCACACAGTCGGCGATTTTAAAGCTTTAATAAGGTTGCGTAAACCGGTTTTGATACTTGTATGTTTTTGTCGCACCGAACGATCGAGTTGATTGGGATAAGACCATATTAAAAAAAGATTAAGAACATAAGGCAAGACGGACAGTAAAAAAATCAATCGATAATTGTTTGTTAAAAAGATAATCAAACCGGCAATCAAAGCCGATAAAGCCGAACCTCGTTGTGAACATGAACGGGTATATCCGTAATATGCTATTTTTTGACGGCTCCAAGTTTTTAATTTTAAGTAATCCATAATCATGGCTTTGTGGGTGCCCGACCGAAAAGCATCAGCCAAACCGTATAGCAAAAATGCCGTTAAAAACCAATGATAAGAGTTTGCGGTATAGAACAAAACAAAAGAGAAAATATAAGCGACAAACGACAAAACCAAAGCTTTTTTTCGTCCGAATGTATCGGCAAAAATACCGGTTGGAACTTCGGACAGATTAGTAACAATTTCACGCAGTGCATATAAGCTTCCTATTTCGGTATAGGACAACCCATTTTGTTTGAGATACAAAATAAAAAAAGCCTCAAAAAACCGTAGATTTTTTAAAAAACCGTAAAAACAGAACTTATAATATTGTTTGTCTTTAACAATCGTCATTTATATTTTTTTCGGTTTTTTCTTTGCGTCGTGCATAAAACCAAGCCAATAGACTAAGTATCAAATAAATGACCAATATAAAAGTCATTTGTTCCCACTTACGGGTCAATTCGTAATAGAGTATCAAAATGGCTCCGACCGACAAACCGACAATAGCCAAAATTGTTGTAGCTGTTGTAGAACCGGTCTTGTCGCGAATGGTATAATTGGTTACTGCCATAAGCAAGGAGACCAACAAAAAGGTAATACTTCCGAATTCTAAGATAAGTCGCAATCCACCCGCCAAAATCAACAAACTTGCCAATACAGCCATAGTTATCAAAGCATTGACGGGTATATTTTGACGATTTCGTTTGGCTAAAAATTCGGGCATCAAATTGTCTTGGGCAATAACCGCCAATTGTCGAGACGACCCGAATACGGTTCCACTAATGGCACTGCTGGTAGCCAATACCGCAGAAAAGATAACCAAATTTTTTCCTATTTGTCCAATAGCTTGGGAAGCTCCGGCAGCTAAAGCATATTCTTTGTCTCTAATAAGATTTTGAAGAGGAATGGCAAACAGAGCACCGAGCGCTATCACGACATAAATAGTTATAACCAATAAAATAGCTCCGTAAATGGCACGTGGAATATTTTGCTCGGGACGTGTCATTTCATTAACGGCATTTATTACCAATTGAAATCCCTCGTAAGCCACAAAAGTTATAGATGCTACAATTAATATATGCAACAGTTTTGCCTTTTCGGCATCGTACAACATTTGATTGACAAAACGGTCAAATCCCGTTTGACCATGCTGCATCAACAAAATAGAAACAACCAACAATATAATTAATTTGGTATAGACCATTAAGTCTTCAATTTTACCCATTCCTTTGACACTCCACAGATTGATAAATGTAAAAACGGCAATGATAGACCAAGCTACAATTTTTCGCATCCACACATCATTGGCATATACACTGTTGCTAATGGCATACGAAGCAAATGTATAAGCATAAAGCGACAAGGTACTGATATACCCGAATATTACATACCAACCTATAATTGCCGTAGCTATATGTTTGTTTGGAAAAGTTCTTTTGACAAACGAATAAGTCGCTCCTTCGTCTTTGTAATACACACCGAGCTTGACATAAGAATAAGCTGCCAACATGGCTATCATACCTCCGATAATAACTGCAACCGGTGTAAGAAATCCTATCATGGAAGCCGATATTCCCAATATACTAAAAATGCCTCCGCCAACCATGCCGCCCACGGCAATGGCAATAAGTTCAATCAACCCCAAACTTTTGTTTCTGCTTCTGATAGTTCTCATGGTTATAATTTTATGAATGTTGAAAATAAATCTGCAACCAATATACTGTGGCAATACCTATTAAAAGTATGGCATACATGCGTTTAAAAGTTTGCAAATTGGCACGAGAACCTCGTTGGGCTCCATAATAATTGGCAACAAAATAACTGACAAACAAGGTTATGACTATTGTCCAATCGATAGCACCTTCGTTTTGGTATTTGATAAAAGCACCCAAACTAACCGGAGGTAACAAAATAGCCAATGTCAAAGCTCGTGCATGATTTTTTTTCATATTAAAACCCATTAAAAAGATGGGCACCATTAATACACCGGCGCCTATGCCAAACAAACCTCCGACAATACCCGTCAAACTTCCGATGAGAAACATCCACCAAACGGGTATTTTTTCGATTTTGGCAATATGATCAGGTTTTGAAAATCTCGGAACAAGTTGCACGACACCAATTAAAATCAAAAGTAAGGCAAAATATTTTTTAACGGACAACTCTCCGAAACGAAAAGCCATTTCGGCACCAAAATATGAAAAAACCGCATAAGCAAGCACTCCGGTAACAATACTCTTCCATTGAGTTTTTACTTCATCTTTCATCGTCATAATTCCCAGCAAACTCATAGGTCCCAACATCATGGTTAAAACACTCCCTTGTGCGGTATATTGCGAAACTCCCATTACCAAAACCAAAAAAGCAATAAGAAAAGGAGCGCCACCGATACCGGCATAACCTCCTACATATCCCACTGCCAAACCTATCAGCATATATACAAAAATCGTTGTCATATTCAAAAATAAATTGTGTAGCAAGTTAGCAAGATATTTCGGCTTTAACAAAAAGAAAATTTTCTCAATTGCCATGGTATTATTCCATTAGACAATTGTGTGGTGTTTTTGGTATTTTCGGTTAATTCTTTTTCTCTTTACCTTTCTTTGTTAAACATTATTTCAATTTACGTTACTTTTTCTATTTTGCAAACATAGGATGACACGACATCGCTGTCGCACCGTTTTGAATGATGATAGGTGTTGTTATCCGTTTCAATGGGTGTCTTATGAAACATCTCCCGAAGTATCGAGGCATCATATATTTAAAATAACGGCAAACCCATAAGCTTATTTATCGTCGATATTTAGTTTACGGTAT
>JAMOMQ010000041.1 GCA_027066995.1 Flavobacteriales bacterium | reverse complement strand
GCCTGATTAGATTTGAAAACGGTAAATATCAAACTTTTTATGCTGCATCCGGTAAACCGGACCGCTTTGTAACACATTTGAGCTACGATGCCGGCAAGGATAAAATTTATTTTTCGTTGAAAAGTGCCTTGACAAGTCAAAAATTTGAAATTTTTCATAACCAAATCAAACACAATTTGCCTTCCAACCAAGATGTTTTTGTAAAATATGACCAAAAATTGGTCTTAAAATACCGGCTTGGAAGCTCTAAAACCCACCTTGCTTTGTATCGCCTGCAAAATAAGGATACGCTTCCGTTGTTCAGTTTTGATAAAAATATAGAAATAATTAAGCGTTTGAATGACAGCACATTTGTATTTACTACTCAAGCTTTTAAAACCCACATGCCGCTGTATTTTGTCATCAATGGCAAATTGCAAAAAAATCCCAAGCACTTTGACTACATAAATGATATTTTACAAGATACCGAAAACAATTTATGGCTGGCTTCCGAAAAAGGTTTGTATAAACTTACGCCGTTTAACAATTTTACCCGCGCAGACGGTATGCTCGACTATGTTTGGTCGGTGGTCGAAGACAACAACGGTAAAATATGGTTTTCGTCTTACGGCAATCCGTATTTGTATTATATGAAAGATTACCGGTTGCATAAATATCCTGTAAAATTTAATAACAATGCTTTCTTTTTCGGTGCTACCCGTTTGCAAAACGGCAAGGTGTTGTTTCCTTTTGAAAGCGGTGTGTATGTATATGACGGAAAAAAATTCACAAAAGATTTCTTGAAATACAAAAAAGCGGTTTTTTCAGTTTTTGAAGATACTGTGTCGCACAAACGCTATTTCGGAACTTTTGGCGGACTGGTTATCAAAGATAATAAAGGACTTATCAGTCGCAATGAAAGATTTGTAAAAGACCGTGACGAAATTGTGCTGGCAATGACCCGCAACCGGCAAGGAGAACTTTGGTTTGTCAGCCGGAAGTCTTACGGTATCATCAATCGTAAAGACACTTTGGTTTTGCACAACGATACCATAAAAGGTGCCATGTGTTTGTATTGCGATTACAAAAACAACTTGTGGATAGGTTCCGACCGCGGACTGTTTTTGTTTGATTACAAGCATTTTATAAAAATTAAACACCCCGAATTGCAAACCATGATAGGTTCTGTCAAACCCATAGACAGCACGCACTTTGTATATGGCGGTTTGCGGGGTATCGGCATATTCGACCTTAAAAAATTTTATGATGCTTATGACAATTTGCAAAATCAAAATCAAATACAAGCCGAAACTTTTGTCGATTATTATACCCAATCACATGGTTTCTTTGGCGAAGAAGTAGGGCAAGCGGGAATTTTTAAAGACAGTAAAGGACGCGTATGGGTGCCTACCAATAACAATGTGGTAATGTTTCGTCCCAAAGATTTAAAAAAGAATTTCAAACCGCCTTATACATATTTGACAAAAGTGCAAGTGTCCAAAGATAACATCAACTGGCAAAACTTGCCCGACAGCGTGCAAAAACTGAACTATGATTTTGATAACGTTCGTTTTACTTTTACCGGTATTTCGCACACCGCCCCCGATATGGTCAAATACAAATACCGCTTAAAAGGTTTTGGCAACAATTGGAGCAAACCCACCAAAGAACGTTATGTAACATATACCAATCTGCCACCGGGCGATTACACCTTTGAATTGGTGGCAGGCAACAATAATAATGTCTGGAACAAGCAACCGGTTCGTAAACATCTGATGATAATGCCGGCTTGGTGGCAACAAATGTGGTTTAAAGCAACGGCACTTTTAGTCTTGTTTTTGGCCATGTTGTCCATATCTGTTTTTATGTATAAACGCAAAATCAAAAAAGCTTACTTGTCCGAAAGACTAAACCGCTTGCAACTTCAATCGGTGCAATCGCAATTGTATCCGCACTTGTTGTTTAACGCCGTTTCGGCAGCCGGTTCGGTTATTTACAAAGAAGACAAACATACGGCTTATGATTTTGTGGTCAAACTGTCCGAATTTATGCGCAAAGCTTTAAACAAAACAACCGAATTGTATCACAGTTTGCAAGACGAAATCGAATTTGTAAAAAGTTATCTCGACTTGCAAAAAATCAGATTTGCAGAACGTTTCGATTACGAAATTTTTATTGATAAACAAGTAGATTTGAGCAGATTGATACCGCAAATGACCCTACAAACTTATGTTGAAAATGCCGTTAAATACGGTTTGGAACCTTTAAAACAAGGCGGAAAACTTCGTATTTCCATACAAAAAACCCAAACAGGTGTGCAAATTATCATTGAAGACAACGGTATAGGTATTGAACAAGCCCGTAAAATGAAAGCCAAAGGAACCGGCAAGGGTATTCAAATCATGAACGAAATTTATCAAATACACAACCAAAACCATCCTTGCCAAATTTATTACCAATTGGTCGATTTATATGCTTTGGGACAACAAGGCACTCGTTCGGTCATTGATATTGTTTGTCAAAATAACAAAAAGACACGCTAAACTTTGATTATCATGCAAAAAATTAAAACCATTATCATAGAAGACGAACCGCAAGATTTGGATTTGATGCAAAACTTGTTAATGGACTATCCGCAACTGCAAGTGGTGGCAACCGCCCGCGATGTCGATAATGCCGTAGCGGTAATTACTTTGCACAAACCCGATTTAATTTTTTTGGACATCAATTTATACGGACGGCTTTCTTTTGAAATTTTAGATGTTATCAATCATATCAAGCTCAATCCGAAAGTTATTTTTACCACGGCTTATGACGACTATATGGGGCGGGCTTTTAAATACGCCGCTTTTGACTATTTGCTCAAACCCATCAACCGGCAAGAACTGCAACAAACCCTGCAACGTTTTTTTGACAGCTTTGACAATACCGATTTTAACAGCAGTTATCACAAACTTCTGCAAACACACAAAAAACTGATATTCAACACGGTAGAAGGTTTTGAAATAGTTGCCCCCGATGAAATTGTTTATTTGGAAACCGTTAAAGGACAATCTTACACCGAAATACATTTAACCGACGGCTCGCAAATCATAGTAACCAAAAACATTGGCGAAATAGCAAGTAGTTTGCCGGCAGACGATTTTTTTAAACTGCATCGTTCTTATATCATCAATTTGAATTTTGTCAAAAAAGTCAATCGAATTTTGGGCAGGTGTTATTTGCAATCCCAAAGTCAAGAATTTGTCATACCCATTTCGCGCGAAAAAGCCAAGTTGCTCAAAGACCGCTTGCGGGAGCTGTAAAACATTGTATTAACATCTTATTTTTTTTGCTTTAATTTACTTATCTTTATGGCAAAAATTACTTATGCACATAAACAGTAAACTACCGCAAACCGAAACTTCTATTTTTGCCGTGATGTCCGGATTGGCCAATCAATACGGCGCCATAAACCTGTCG
>JAMOMQ010000040.1 GCA_027066995.1 Flavobacteriales bacterium | reverse complement strand
TCTCCCGACTGGCGTATTATTTCTAGTGGTGTTTTAGCCTTATTGGCAACTTGGTTTTATTTATTTGGTTTAATACCTGTTTATTATGCCTTTAAACCTGCCAAACCTTGGATACGACATACTGTAGTTCTATTATTTGCGGCTATTTTGATAGCTTATGGGGTTGTGCACGGTGTTTATACCGCCATTGCAACTTCAGCTAAAATAGCCTATCAAAACCATTTGGATATCACAGAAAGCAGCCGGTTGGCGATCAAGGTCAATCAAACCGTCCGGTTATTTGTTTATCCGCTTTTTGCTTTGCTATCGGTATTATTTATCTATCAAGTATGGACGCAAAAAACTTTATATCCCAAATGGATGGTATTTTTCTTTCCTTTATTACCCTTTTTATTGCGAAAACCTATTCGTAATCTGTTGCATGGTGCAGCACTTATCATTATTTCAGGAGGCTATTTAAACCTGATATTAATTGTCTTTTTTATAGCTTCTCTGATGGCTTTAAAAGATTATAATACATAACAAAATTAATTATTGTTAAAATGAATGTTTTATCAGAAATAAATACAGGAATTACAATCCCTCAAAAAAATTACTTTTTTTCTTTTTCATTCTCATAAGTCTTACATTGTTTTTTCAGCCGTTTGATTTCTTTTTTATACTTAAAAGATTTAAACCAAAACCATAGACCGGCCATTGATATGCCGGTTATTATGGAAAGAAAAATGATGAATGCCAATGCCATTTTTAAATCCCATGTCAAAAAACGCACGTCCACTTGATTGGTGTTTTGCATGGAAAAAATTATAGCTATTAACGTGATAACGGCTAATAATACGAGATAAATTGTTTTTTTCATGATTAATTTTATATAATTTACAAATTTAGCGATTCTATTGAACAGTTAAATTTATTACCGGCGTTTTGCCTATTATTATTTTCCAAGGCATTTCTATTCCTTTTCTGATATAAAAAATCCCGGAATTGTTTTTTGCCGCCAGTAATACATTATGTACGTTTTTCTTGCTGTTTACCGTAATACGTTTTTTATCATGGGGCTGCCAAGCTTTTACCCATTCAATACTCACTGCCACTTTGCCTTTTAAAAATATATGATAAGGTTTTAAATCAAAATTTAGCCACCCCGATTTTGTATCAAAATTTAATAAAATGTCTTTGGTTAATAATTCATTTAAAGGTATTCCGTTATTATCCAATTCCCTGATATGCAACCTAAACAAACTTTTCTTGAAATTTTGTTTATATAAATAAATATTGATATCTAATAAATGCACATAATCTTTCCCCAAATTAATTTGCAATCCTATTTCATGTCCCTTTCCAAATTGATTTCCTCCCCATCCGCAAATATTTTTTTTGTCTTTTTTTGTAGTTCCTACTTTTCTTTTGTTCCTGCTTTTTGTATTGAGCACTACTTCTTCCAATTGGAAAGGTTTTGGATTTAATCGTATTATTTCGGGGTTATTTGTAAAATCTGAAAGTTTGATGAGCTTTTCTTCATATCCGATGGCGCCAATTCGCAATAAACCAATCTCTTGTTTCTTGGGAATATCCAATTCAAAATATCCTTCTTCATTGGTTACTGTTCCGGTAGTAGTTTTCAAGAGGCTTATATTCACATATGCCAAGGGTTTTTGAGAGAGGCTGTCTATTATTTTACCTATGATAATTTGGGCATTTCCATTGCTAATAATCAGAAAAAATAATATGAATAGTTTTAATTTCATCATTTAAAATATATAAAAAACGATTAATGCGCTTCATACCAGTTATCCCCTACTCCAATATCAACGGTTAACGGCACATCCAATTTTACGACATTTTCCATTTTCTCTTTGATTAGGCTTGTAACCTTCTCTACTTCTTCACTTGGCGCTTCAAAAACCAGTTCATCATGCACTTGCAATAACATTTTGGTTTGAAAAGCTTTTTTTAATTCGTCTTGAATTTCTATCATCGCTTTTTTAATGATATCCGCTGCACTTCCTTGCAAGGGCGCATTCACCGCATTGCGTTCGGCGGCAGCCCGCACTATGGCATTACGCGAATCGATATCGCGCAAATAACGGCGGCGGCCCAAAATGGTTTCGGCATAGCCTTTTTTACGCACTTTGTCCACTTGGCCGGCAATATATTTTTTGAGCGTAGGATAGGTTTCAAAATAGGTGTCTATCAATTTTTTGGACTCGCTGCGGCTCAACCCCGTTTGTTGACTCAAACCGTGTGCCGACAGCCCGTAAATAATTCCGTAATTGACACTTTTGGCGTGTGAACGTTGCTCTTTGGTTACTGCTTCAATGGGAATACCAAATACCTTAGCTGCCGTTGCACGGTGGATATCTTCGCCTTTTTTAAAGGCTTCGAGCATCTCTGCATCTTGGCTAAATGTGGCTATCAACCGCAACTCTATTTGCGAATAATCGGCAGAGATAAGTTTGTGTCCCTTTTCGGCCACAAAAGCTTTACGAATTTCTTGTCCCCATTTAGTGCGTATGGGAATATTCTGCAAATTAGGATCGGTGGAACTCAAACGACCTGTAGAGGTAACCGCCTGGTTAAAATGGGTATGAATACGTCCCGTTACCGGATTAATTTGCTTGGGTAACGAATCGATATAAGTGGATTTAAGCTTGGTCAAACTACGCCATTCCAGTATTTTTTGAATGATCTCATGTTTGTCTTTGTATTTTTTCAGAATGTCTTCGGAAGTTGAATATTGTCCGGTTTTGGTTTTTTTGGCTTTACTATCTAATTGCATTTTTTCAAACAGAATCAAACCCAATTGCTTGGGAGAGCCAATATTAAAGGCCTCTCCGGCCAATTCGAATATCTCTTTTTCCAAACGGGCTATTTCCTTTTGCAGTTTCGCATCTATTTCTTTTAAAATAGTAACATCCAATTTGATACCGGCCAATTCCATATCGCCCAAAACCTTCATCAAGGGCATTTCTAAATTAAAATATAAATCCTTAGCATCGGATTGATTAAGTTTTTCGAGCATTACATCTTTCAGTCGTAAACTGATATCTGCTTTGAGCGCCGCATAATTGATCCAATCTTGCTCGGTGGATTTTTTGCCGGGTTTTTCTATCTTTAAATTCAAATAATTTTCGGCCAAAATTTCCAATTCATTACGCATCTCGGGGTTGAGCAGATAATGAATCAGCATGATATCATACAAATTGCCTTTTAGGTCTAATTTGTTATAAGTCAGTAGTTTATAAAACTCTTTTAAATCATAGCCTGTTTTAGATTTTTGGTTGTTTGATACAAAATCTTTAAGCTTATACAATTCTTGCTGTATTTCTTTTTCGACCGGAAAGTGATAGACCTTACCCGGATTAATGGCGGTTGCCAAGTGGTATTTGTCTTGCTCAAAAGCAAAGCGGTCGGGGTAATGACTCAATGCCGCTTCATTGGC
>JAMOMQ010000039.1 GCA_027066995.1 Flavobacteriales bacterium | reverse complement strand
GATTTTCGGAACGAGCGGTAATGGCCATTTGTAAAATTTTTTGGTCGGGGTACTGCGAGCCTGCTGCCCAAATAGCCACGCGCTCAGCACACATTCCGGAAGGATAAGCTGCATTTTCCTGATTATTACCTGTTACTACTATACCATTATCCAACATAAGGGCTGCGCCAACTTTAAAATGTGAATATGGTGCATAAGCCATTTCTCTAATGGCTATGGCTTGTTGCATTAATTGCCGGATATTTTGAGGCAATTCGGATAAGTCTTTATAGACGGTTATTTCCGAATAAATTTTGATTTTTTCCACTGCTTATATCTTTTCGACCTTGTTCAGGTATTAATTTTCTTCTTTGCCGGAGTCACCTCCTTTGGCAAATTCATCTATATTAAAGGTTAATGAAAAACGCATGGTGTTGTCTAAAGGCGACCGTAATTTTCCTACCGAAAACAAATAAGACAAATCCAATATTAAATAATTGTATTTGAAC
Source organism: Flavobacteriales bacterium (assembly GCA_027066995.1). Taxonomy (GTDB): domain Bacteria; phylum Bacteroidota; class Bacteroidia; order Flavobacteriales; family Flavobacteriaceae; genus WGBX01. The sequence goes on along the minus strand of JAMOMQ010000039.1, from coordinate 15,245 downwards.
CCTGCACCTACGGTGAAATATTTTCTGCGTCCTTTGATTTCACTTTCATGAAAATAGCCTGTGCGAATAGAAAATGAATTTAAATAGGTATATTCGGCACCTGCTGACCACTGAAACTCTTTTAATTCTTCGTCAAAACCACCCGGTGCATCTGTAAAGGACTGAAAAATACCGGTCATCCAATTGACATTATCATCTTTACCTTTAATAATATTGCCGTTGGCATCTCTAACTGGAGGGGTTGGCACTAATAATTTATTGGTTTCAAAAGTTAAGCCAATGGTATTATATTCGTCCATAATAAAATCAAAACCGGCACCCAATTTTAAATTAGTCGGTAAGAAATCACCTTCGTCGCTTTTGTAATATTTGATTTTAGGGCCTAAATTTTGAATGTTAAAACCAAAACGGTAACGTCCTTGAAAATCGGTAAAATCAATTTCTTCAGATTGGTAATATCCATTGATATCCACTGCAAAACTTTTGGCAGCCGTAGCATCGTCGTTACCGGTTCCTAATTTTAAATCGGATAAAATAAAACGCATGGCAACTCCCATAGAAAAGTTTTTGGACAAGCGAAGACCGTAAGAACCGTCCAGATAAAATTCATTAGGTGATACAATAGGCCCCGGATCTCCGTTGATATCGGTTAATTGTATTTCGCCCAATCCAAAATATTTGATGCTGACACCAAAAGCACTACGGTCATTTAATTTTTTATAGTAAGCGGCATTGATAATTTTAATATCGTTAACCAACTGGCTTAAGTAAGGTGTATAACTAAAACCCAGCCCCATATTACTATCTATACTGACATATTTGGCAGGATTCCAAAATTGTGAAAAAGCATCTGGGGTTGTTGCCACACCCATATCGCCCATACCTGATGCCCTCGCATCACTGGATACTAACATAAAAGGCACTGCGGTGGTAATAACTCTGGAATCATTGCTTTGTGCCAAAATATTTGAATAAATTAATAAGGTAAGTATGCTGAAATATAATCTTTTCATTCTGTATATTTTATTTTAAAGGGTTACAAATTTACAATTTTATTATTATAAGATGACTAATTTTTCTATTTTTTGTGCCGTTTTGCCTGTTTGGGTCCTAACCGTAAGCTTATAAACATAGACACCTTTGGCCAATTTATTGCCAAAATTATCACGGCCGTCCCAAGTTATATCCCGAGATAAAAAGCCGTCTGTCAAGACACTTTGACGGTGCTGCCAAACCAGTTTGCCACTGATGGTATAAACTTGTATCATCACATCCAAATTTTCAAACGGATGATTATGATTAAACCAAAATTCGGTATAATCAACAAAAGGGTTGGGATAATTTAACACATGATCTATAGCTATGTCTTCATTTTCTACCACCTGAAAATTAATTTCGGTGGTGCCGGAATTATTATAAACATCCCAAGCTTTGATATGTAAAGTATGCCAACCGGGTGTCAGGTTAAATAACCGGTATTTTACATGCCCCCGTTGGTAGGTGTTATTTTCGGTTTCATAAAAATCATTTAATACATACAGTTGCGTTTGGTTATCATCGAGATAGGCGGTAATATCATGACCAATACCCCCAATGGTATTTATCCCGTGTTCATCGGATAAATCTAATAACAAATACGGATTGGCATCAGTTATACCCCCCGATACAAAATTTTTATCATTAAGATAAGCTTTGATAACCGGTGGTTGATTGTCCTCTTCGGCATTTTCATCAACACCTCCAACTATAATATCATCACTATATCCTATTTTTTCTTCCATATTGTCGACCGCATAAAAGCTCAAGCGCCCTTTACCGTAATTCAAATCAATATCTTTGGGAACTATAAACTCAAAGGTAAAGCGACCGTTGGTTACATCAGCCTTTCCTTGAAATAATTTTGGGCCTAGTTTTTCAAATGTCATAGTATAGTCATTATGATCATTATCCAAAACTTCATCTTCTTGATATTTGTCAAAAACTATTGGAAATACTTTGCCGTTAAAATTTGACATTAAGTTACCGGTTGCATCTTGCACTTCTCCTTTTATAATCATATGTTTTAAGGCTTTAAGTGTATCTGTCGGTTGGTTATTTATAGAATTTAATACAATTTTGGGTTTGGCAAATCCCAAGTCGAAACCGGGATCACCTAAAAAAGCTATGTTAAACTTCCCTTTTCCAGAATTGGTATATACTTTGGCCATACGCAGAGCTTCGGCCGGATTTTTGATAATTTGACCATTCATACCATTGCTCAAACCAAACAATGCATGATAAAAATCGGTATTCATATTTTTAGCATTGGACGTCCATATTTCACGCACCGTTGAGACCATTTCCAGCACACCGCCATCCGGATTCCAAATTAGGTGTTCGGCTGCTGTTTCGCGTGTTGCATCATCAAAACGGGCAAATTCGCAAGTCATAGTTGTCATAAGTGGCAACCGATCAAAATTATGTAGTTTTAAAACGTCATCCATGGTCAACATCCGTTCATGACTTAAAGCCACCTGATTGCCATGACCAATATAACCGAGTATTAAAGTGCCTTTTTCAAACTGATTGATCAAATCGCGTTTGGCATCGGGATATCTGGGACCACCGGGCGTATTCACCTGTTGATAAGCATCTTGATAAATCTTGGTCAGGTTATATTCAGGATGCACTTGCTTTATTTTGGTAGCAATAGCCTCTGTATTTGTTACAAAAGCGGTATCACTACTGTGACCGGAATCGGCATCATCAGACCAAAGTGTTATAAAGGTTCGCCAATTTTGCTTGGTATCTTCCGATAGATAGCTGTTATACTTTTGATATAAAACCTCTGCTTCCATATCGTTTCTAACCAGCAAACGTCCTACGGCAATATCAGGTAATTCAAACCTGCTTTCCAGGTAACCTTCATTGTTGTCCATCATTACAAAAAAATCGTCGGAACCAATACTATCTACCAAGTTAAAAGCATCCAAGCTCTCAAAAATAGGCACTATATTGCTTCTTCCGCCCACCAATTTATTTTCGGGAATAACATTTTTAAAATCGTTGGAGGCATCACCGAACATCATAACAAATTTTATTCTTTTATCAGGCGCCGATGCATTGTTATAAACATATTTTATCATGTTTCTAATAGCGCCAATATCTTGTTGGCCGTTGCCAAATTCCTTATAAATATTATCAAGTTCGGCTACATAAACATTGAGTCCGTTCAGCCGGTGCATATCTGCAAAACGTTCGGCACTGTTTCTTAAAAAGGACGGTGTTATTATTAAATAATCCAAATCTTTAAACTGGCCCGTATGGTAAAACAAATCTCTGTGTAAATTTTGGTTGGCTTGCAAACTGTTTTCGGGTTTTATGGGCGTAAACAAATCGTCTGCATCAATAGCCACAAATCGTTTATGATCGTTTTTATTAAACTTTATATCAAAACTGTTTTGCTGATTTAATTTGTAAGTGGGATTATAAATATCGGTAATATCCCACACCTGTATAATATTACCCGCTTGCGTAAAATGATAAGCACCGATTTCATTACCTGTGTCAGCTTCCGGATTGTAAAATTTGAATTGCTTACCACTACCGGCCAAAGCACAATAAGCCTGCACATTGACATATTCGAGATAGAGTCGTGCATCAAACAAATTATTGGCATTAAAAGTCAAATCAAATTTTAAATTATTTCCGTTTAACGATTTACTGCCTTGCAAAACCCCTTCACCTCCTATGTTATAACCGTAAACACTTAAAGAAATTTGTCCGAGATATTGACCGTTTAGTGATGCTTGCAACGATACACCGTTGGTATTGGTAGCCGCTTTTATTTGATATGTTACCGGTTTACTTTCTATCCGGTTATCAAAATCAAAATTGAATTGTCTGCTATTGTTTTCAAAAGGTGCATCAAATACTTTTCTACCCATATAAGTAAAAATAACATGGTCTTCTTCATAAAATTGCCGGTTTAAATAATCATTATAAACACTTACAGGACTCCCTGCCGGTTCTTGATACCCTTGCATACGTTTACCGGCTTGGTCGTCTATTTGCACAAAATAATCGGTTTGTTCCGTATATACATTTATATTGGAATCATAATCGTCAGACCATTCTTTATGACTTTGACCGTAAAATAAAATATAGTCGTTATCATCAAAACTACCGTCCTGTTCGCCAATGACTTGTATGGCAAGTTCGGCAATATCTTCAGGATAAGGCGCCGCATTGGACAGTGGCATGACTTTGCCGCCATTGCCAAATATTTTAATTTTACGCGGATCAATATTATTAACGTCCACGCCTAAATTCTTTAAAAAAGTTTTATTTATCTTGTAAACACCGGATTGACCAATATTAAATTTATACCATTTTCCGGTAGCCCAACGACTGTCGTATATATTCTGCACTTGTCTGCGTTGTGTAGCCGGTTCATATTCAAATTGGATGTCAAAAGAAACCAACCTGTAATAATTTGCCCCTTGTTTGATAAAAACATTCACCATTAAATTGGCAAAGATATCATCACGGGCATAGGTTGATTGCAAACGTGGCATAAACTGTGCCGGAATATTTTTTAATTTAAGCTTATTAACCAAACGGGCATCAATAGGTTTATAAACAATGTTTTTTAACACAACAGACTCTTTGTCAACCATTTGAGTTACTTTCCATGTATCTGAAAAATAAATGTTATCAGGTTGGTATTGATAATTTTGCGATTGAAACAACTCATAAGCATCGGGGGGTAATGGGGTTTGTTTTTGCAGATTTTCCAGTTGCCATTTTAGTTCAAAATGCCTGTTTTGTGCCTGTCCGTTAAACCAAAAAGCCAAAAAGATTAAAACAAATATTTTTTTCATAGTTCACTTATAAACGTATATCGTCGTTAAAATATTGCAAGATAATAATTTTTTGTAGTGCACAAATGATTTTGTAATTTTGTGCTTAAATTCTTTTGAATGAAAAGGCAAGATATAAAGCAAATTGTCATCCTTTTTTTATTGATTTTGAGCTTCAATGCTTGTCAAAATAAAAATCCGTTGGATGTAGACATCAGCAACATTCCGGCACGGGTCGATATCCTGCGTTTTGATTTGGATTTTTACGGCCAACCTCCTAATCACCTGCCGGCTATCAAACAAAAATATCCGTTTATGTTTCCGTCACGTGTGCCGGATAGTATTTGGGTAGCCAAAATGCAAGATTCGCTTTTGTTAGATTTAAAAACAGAAGTGGATAGCGTATTTCCCAACCTAGATACCTACAAACCACAAATTGCAAGTGTTTTTAAACATATAAAATTTTATTTTCCGGCATTTAAAGAGCCCAAAATTATCACCCTTTATTCCGATTGGAATTATCTAAAAAAAGCGGTTTATGCCGATAGTTTGGATCTGTTGACTCTGGACAATTTTTTAGGCAGTAACAACCGTCTTTACAAAGGGATTCCCAAATATATCCGCCAAAATATGACGCCGCAACAAATTCCCGTTGCCATAGCAAACAGTATAATTGGAACCCAAGTGCCACCGGCACGCAGCAAAACCTTTTTGGCTAAAATGATAAATTACGGCAAAAAACTCTACTTGCTTGATGCCTACTTACCACAACTACCAGACAGTCTTAAAATGGGATATACGGCAGATAAAATGGCTTGGGCACAACAAAACGAAGAAGATGTTTGGCGCTATTTTATTGAAAATGAATTACTCTACAGCACCAGATCCAATTTAGACTTGCGCTTTTTAAATTTAGCACCTTACAGTAAGTTTTACAGTGAAGATGACTTACAAACACCGGGATATATCGGTCGCTATACAGGGTGGCAAATTGTACGTTCATTTATGAAAAAAAATAAAGTATCTTTGCAAAAACTTCTGCAAATACCGGCAGAAGATATTTTTAAAAAATCAAAATATAAACCCAAAAAATAATGGCAATAAAACATAAAAGTAAAGTCGTATTTGAAGTTGGCTTGGACGAAAACCGGATACCGGAAAAAATAACTTGGTCTGCCGACGATGCCGGCGTCAGCAATGAACCGGCCGAAGCTATCATGATTTCAGTTTGGAACGACGAAAAAAAGGAAACCTTACGTATGGATTTATGGACTAAAGAAATGAAGCTTTTTGAAATGCGTGTGTTTTTTTACCAAACTTTAAAATCAATGGCAGACGTTTATCGCCGTGCCACCAACGATGATAAAATGGCAGATACCATGTTGGATTTTGTCGATTATTTTCATGAAAAATTAGAATTGGATCAAGAAAACAAACCGGAATAATAAATTTGCTTTAAAAGCATAAACCATAAATTTACTTAAACACATGATTAATCAAATAGATACATATTTAAAAGAAGTGGCGGCTTTTACCTCTAATGACATTAAAGAAGTAGAAGCCTTTCGTATCAAATTTTTGGGTAAAAAAGGCATCTTAAACGACTTGTTTGCCGCATTTAAAAATGTGCCCAACGAAGAAAAAAAACTATACGGCCAAAAAATCAATCAACTCAAACAAGCTGCTACCGAAAAGGTTAATCAACTAAAAGAACAATTGGAAAATGCCCAAGAAGAACAAGGTAGCGGTTTGGACTTGACCCGTCCCGGATATCCTGTTGAAATAGGTAGCCGGCACCCTATTTCCATTGTTAAAAATCAGATTATTGATATTTTTAAACATGTCGGTTTTAATGTATCTGAAGGTCCTGAAATAGAAGACGATTGGCATAACTTTACCGCTTTAAATTTACCCGAATACCATCCCGCCCGTGATATGCAGGATACTTTTTTCTTGCAACAAAATCCCGATTGGCTGTTGCGCACACATACCTCATCGGTGCAAACCCGCTATATGGAAAGTCATAAACCGCCCATTCGCACTATTTCGCCCGGACGCGTTTATCGCAATGAAGATATATCGGCACGATCACATTGTATTTTTCATCAAGTTGAAGGTTTATATATAGATAAAGGCGTTAGTTTTGCCGATTTGAAACAGACCTTATTATATTTTACCAAAGAAATGTTCGGCAAAAGCAAAATTCGTTTACGTCCATCCTACTTTCCGTTTACCGAACCCAGTGCCGAAGTGGATATTTATTGGGGACTGGAAACCGAAACGGATTACCGGATTACCAAAGGCACCGGCTGGCTTGAAATTATGGGTGCCGGCATGGTCGATCCTAACGTGTTGAAAAACATGAATATAGACCCTGACGAATATACCGGATATGCTTTCGGTATGGGTATTGAACGTATTGCCATGTTGTTATATCAAATACCGGATATCCGTATGTTTTATGAAAATGATATGCGATTTTTAGAGCAATTTAAGCCGATTGTGTAAACACTTCCAAATAAAATGTATACCGCCCTAAAAAAGTTAATCAATCGATTTTTTACTTTTAATAAACAAGAAACAGAAAACAAAAAAAACAAATTGAAAAAATTTCTAATTGTCGGGCTGGGCAATCCCGGTGCCGAATATAAATATACCCGCCACAATATCGGTTTCTTAACTGCCGACCGGTTGGCCGAGAAACTCAAAACCGGTTTTAAAACCGAACGCTACGGCGAAGTTGCCAAAGTCAATTACCGGGGCAAACGTTTTATCATTTTAAAACCTTCCACTTATATGAATTTGAGTGGAAAAGCCGTGCGCTATTGGCTGGAAAAAGAAAAAATAGACAAAAATAATTTAATGGTAATCACCGATGATGTTAATTTAGACTTTGGCATATTGCGTATTAGACCAAAAGGTAGTGACGGCGGTCATAACGGTCTGAAGAGCATTCAGGAACTGATAGGCGGTAATCAATACCCGCGCTTACGTATTGGCATTGGCAAAGACTACCCGCAAGGCGGACAAGTAGATTATGTATTGGGAAAATGGACGGATGAACAAATGCAAGAATTACCGCAAATTATAGACAAAGCGACTGATGCCATTATTAATTTTGCCCAAGAGGGTTTACAACGCACCATGAATAAATTTAATACAAAACACGCCAAAAATAAACCTCAAAATACCAAAGACGGCAATGCCGGATAATCCCGAAAACTTAAAAAATCATTTTCAATTGAATACCACCCGTGTGCACAGCCGGATGTGATTGGGTCAAGCGCATGTCATAAGTCTAGTCTTTTTATGCTAATAATATTTTATTTATGTTATTTAACTTTTTTGCTTGTCCAAAAAAGTTACAAAAAGGACACCTTAAGAGAACCTTGCTAAATTTAAGATTTTTTTCACTAAATGCTCTGAACTTGTGCCCTTCATATCTTCGGGCACTTCGAACAGCAGAGCCTTTTATGTTCCAAAAATCTTAAATTTAACGCAAGAACCTCTTATGGAAATTAGTGCAACCATTATAATTCTGCATTATTTATAAGTTTAGAAATACTTGTCTTTTTAAGTTTTTGTATAAAAATACCAATAAAAAATTATATTGTATAAATTAATACAAAACCCGCCAAAAATAAACCCCAAAATACCAAAGACGGCAATGCCGGATAATCCAAAAAACTTAAAAAATCATTTTTAATTGAATGCCGCCGGTATGCACAGCCGGATGTGATTGGGACAAGCGCATGCCGTAACTTAAATTTAAGTCTAAATAAGCACTTACCTTTTGTCGATACAAAATATTGAGCACCACATTATTCCCCGGCTGCAAAGCTTCCAACATTTGATAGGCTACTGCTGTTTGACTATTGCCCGATAAGTCGTTTTTAACCCACTGCAAATCGGCGTGAAATCTATTTTGTTTGAGATTAAAATGGGTATAACGCAAGCCTAACTTATGCATTTTAAGTTTTTCGGTGCCTGACCAATTGGTTTTGTCTTTAAATTCATAATAGGTATAAAACTTATTTTTTACTCCATCTCCCATTTGCAAACCCTCTTCAACCGCTTTAATCTGCAAACGGTAATTTTTTTGTTGGTAGTTCTCCGAAAAATGGGCGTTTTGACCAATGATAAAATTTTGCTGCCAAACAAAACTCGATTTAAAGGCATATTTGGTCCGTAAACGGTATTGCTCAACGCGTTGCCGTTGTGTCCCGACCAATAATAATTGTTGCCGGTCGGAATATTGATAGGTAAAATGTAAATGATAACGTTTTTGACCTCTGTTAAAAAACAAATCATGTTGCCATAAGGTGTTTTGCTGCAAAATATCGGCCGGTTGCCATACCAAAGGAAATATTTGTCCGTCTTTTAGTGACTGGTGTTTTATTTGCACCAACCAAACCGCATACAGCTTACTTAAAAAGCGCTTTTTTTGCCATACAGATGGATTGATATTCACTTGCAACTGATAAGCATTATTTAAAGTCGGCACATAATTTTTTGAGGGCAATACCACTCTGATATAATTGGCCTGATCTCTAAAAACGGCGACTTCAAATTCATTAATCTCTTTAATACCGTTGCCGTTATAATCATTCCATACATAAACACCTTGACCGGGGGGTGTTTCAACAAAAATGACTTCGTCACGCAGTGTATTACCGTTAAAACTTTCAATTGATACTTGTGTCGTTACAAATTTTTTAAAATAGTTTTGTTGCCACCACCACTTCATATTCAAATAATCTTTTGCCGTTTTTGGTTGCAAATCACGTGTATGGCGGTATTGCATAAATAATTTGATATGATGATTAGAACCTTTGCTTGACCATTTTAGGCCAAATTGGTCGGTTTCTTGAGCCATAAACCATTGCCGGTTGTATATGCTATCATTGCGTTCGTGCCGGTATGATAATCCGATTTGCCAACGAGACGAATCAATTTTTTGCCATTGCAGTTCACCATAGGCATACCGGTAGTTCAAACTATCGGGCAATTGCTTGGTTTTCTTATCGCGGGATTCGAAATGCCCAATGCCCGTAAGGGTAAATGTTTTAAATTTATAAAGTAATTGTTGTTCAATTAAGGCGGCATTCAAATCAAAACCGGCTTGTTGCGATGTGTATTGATAACGGCCGTCCGATTGCCATTTTTGGTATTGCCACCGGTGATTGATATAATATTGACGGGCTTGTAGGGTATCACGCAGGTTAAAATATCTCATACCACCTTTCAAATAATTTTTTTGTGTATAATAATCCAACGACATATCGGCCAAATGTTGCCGGCCATACAAACTGTCAATCTGCCATTCCCTTGTAAATTCGACCGGCCGGTAAGGATCCAAAGCTTCAAAATAAGGATGCACATAATCATATTTGGCATTGACAAAAACAGATTGGTTTTGCCTTTGCCATAGCCTTTGTTTAAGCGACAAATGCAAAGCCCCGCCCAAATTGTCCTGATCATCTACGGTTGAAAACAAATTTTTATCATTGTGATTAATAAGGCCGGCAAACATAAAATCTGTTTGTTGCCCCGGCCTATACCGGTAATTTATTCCCATATATTTACGACTTACCGGTGGTGTTAATCTAATCTTTGGTTCATAATCTCCTTGGTTGATTCCGGCGTATTCATAAATCTTACCAATAGCCGTTACTTCTTTAATACGATAACTCCCTTTGTTCTTGCCAAAATAAGAAAATTTGACTTCATATAAATCCGGTTCGTCCGTGTTGGTATATTCAAAATAACTTGTATTTCCATTTTGAATTTTCTTATATAAAATTTTGTTCTCATTATAAGAGGCCGGCACAGCCGATGTTATCCACAATTCCTGCGGATTATCACCCGCATTTTTTAATGCTGCTACTTGTTGCGGTGTCAAATCATACAATAAAGTTTGGTTTTTGGCATCGGACTCAATAAAACCGTAAATCGACCATTGCGATTTTTGACCTTTATATTGATAACGGTCATAATTCAAATACCGCAAATAATGTTGATTAGAGTAATTAAATTCCACGGTAATCCGCTGATTACGGTTAATGGGAAAAGAGGGATTAAAACGCAACTCGGCAGTTTCATAATTCAATATATAATCTTTATCTTCACCGGCTTTTAACAAGCGACCGTTGACATAAACTTTTTCACTACCCGGAATTATAAATATGTAAATTTCACCACGGTTGCCTTTTAACACATAAGGCCCTTGATTACCGTCAATGCCATTAAACCTGTTGATACCGAATTGTCCGTCAATAACACCGCCTGTAATCTGCACTTGAGCACTATCCTGCCCTATTTGCACTGATAAACCTTGCGATTTTCGGCTGAATTTTAAAAAATAGCCGGCTTGCTCTTTTAGCAACAAATCGCCGCCGGTTGCTTGCCAATTGGGTGCTTCCAGTTGTAAATAAATACGGTTAAATTCTTTATATGACTGCGAAATACCGGCATAAGCTTGTGGCAGATTATCATCGGACAAAACGGCTTTGACTTTTAATTTGGAGGAAATACGACCTTCGATTTTTAAGTCCAATCCCGACTGCATTACCAAGCTTTGCTGATTACCTGCCATAAATCCGCGGGTAATACTACCTTGTGTATTCAAGCCCTCAAAAGGCTTTGGGCTTACCGGTTTGGCTTTAGGTAATAATCGTAACGACTGTAAACTGTCTTGATGAACAGCATCCAAATCATAAACTTGGTAAATACGCCTATATTGTTCGGGAAAAACCTTGTAAAAAATGGTAATATATTGATTTCTATATTGTTTAAAATCTTTAAAATACAGCTGTGCCTTAACAAAATCAACTTTATAAGCCGTTTGTGGAATAATTAAACTATCTTGGTCAACAATACGAAAATCAAAAGGTTGAATGCTAAAAGTATCAATTTTAACAGAAGCACTATCCAATTTTATGGTCTTGACACGTTGCAACTTTGGATCATTTAACTGACCAAAACCGGAAAAATGCCATAACAAACCCAAAACCACCAATAGTGCTCTCAATTTTTTTTACTTTTTAACGCAAAATAAGGTTTTTTATTCTATTGTCGTAGTTAATTTGATGTGTTTTGCAAATACTCAAAGATTTTCAAAATACTTTTTCTTAATTAAATCAATGCTTTTGATGCTTTTTTCGAGCCATTGCAGGTAAATTTGCTCTTTTTCGGCTGCTGTCAATTGCCAATTGATATCCGATTGCCGTAAACGTTCGCTTACATCACGCATTATTAAAGCGGCAGCCACGCTAATATTTAAGCTTTCGGTAAAACCATACATGGGTATTTTTAAAAACACATCGGCTTGATCCATTACCGCTTGTGACAAGCCGTCTTTTTCTACCCCAAAAAAGAAAGCCGAAGGTTTTGAAATATCAAAATCTTGTAAATTGACATCATTGGTATGTGGCGTGGTAGCCACAATTTGATAGCCTTTTTGACGCAAATTTTCAATGGCAGTTTTAGTGTTTGGATAACGGCGAATGTCCAACCATTTTTCAGCTCCTTTGGCAATGGCGTGTGACAACTTCGGATCGTATTTTTTTTGCACAATATGCACATCTTGCAGACCAAAAACATCGGCGCTACGCACTACGGCACTCACATTGTGCATTTGATACAAATCTTCGAGTGCTACTGTAAAATAACGAGTTCTGTTATTTAATACCGTTTTAAAAATTTGCTTCCGGTTATCGGTTACAAATTCTTCAAGATAAGCAATATAGTCTTTCATACAAACATTTCTGACTTTGCAAATATAAGCATTTCAAGTTTTTACGGCAGCGCATAAATTTTAACAATTTTTTACCAAATTTTACACAATAAAATCGTCAAAAATTCATTATATTTATATCGTCTTAAAACAAGAAAAATTATGGCCAGAGCTTTTTATAATTACACCCTGACAATTTTGGAAAAAGTCAGTTTTGACCCTGAATTATTTAAAAAAGAATTAGAAAAAGCTTATCAATCGCTTTTGCCTCACGAGCGGGCAGAACTTAAAATTTGGTTACAACAGTTTTTAATTCACAAACCGCAGCTCAAACTGTATTTACAACAAGCAGACCAATTTGACGGACAAAAAATAATAGCAGCTTCCTAATTTTCAGGAAGCTTTTTTATTTAATACCCAATGTTAATAATTTCCACAGCTTGTCTGTCTATGATATTTATATCTTTATTATCTTGCGGTTTGATAAATTTTAGTCCGTTTTATGAGTAAAAAACAAACCGCTTATACCGAAGATCATATTCAATCCCTAGATTGGAAACAACACATACGAATGCGTCCGGGAATGTATATCGGAAAATTGGGTGATGGTTCTTCTCCCGACGATGGTATTTACATTCTGGTAAAAGAAGTTTTGGATAATTCCATTGACGAATTTGTGATGGGTGCCGGCAAATCTATCACCATTCAATTAGATGATAACAAAGTATCGGTGCGCGATTACGGACGTGGTATTCCATTGGGCAAACTGGTTGATGTGGTTTCTAAAATGAATACCGGCGGTAAATATGACTCACGCGCTTTTAAAAAAACCGTTGGACTAAATGGTGTGGGAACCAAAGCGGTCAATGCTTTATCGTCTCATTTTAAAGTGCAAGCTTTTAGAGACGGGCAAACCAAATGGGCGGTTTTTAGCCGGGGCGAACTGATTGAAGAATCCGATTTGGAAGCTACTACCCAAAAAAACGGAACTTATGTAGAATTTATTCCCGATCCTGAAATTTTTCCCAAGTATAAATTCCGAAACGAGTATTTGATACGGATGTTTAAAAATTATATTTATTTAAACACCGGATTGACCATTCGATTTAACGGTGAAAAATATTTTTCGGAAAACGGATTAAAAGATTTGTTGAGTGAAAATATTGCTGAAAATGACCGAAGATACCCGATTATCCATCTTAAAGGTCAAGATATTGAAGTGGCAATGACCCACAGCAAAACCCAATACAGTGAAGTGTATTACTCGTTTGTAAACGGTCAACATACCACACAAGGCGGCACACACCAAGCGGCTTTTCGCGAGGCAGTGGTAAAAACCATTCGTGATTTTTTCGGCAAAAATTATGACGCTTCCGATATTCGCAAATCTATTGTAGCTGCTATCAGCATCAAAGTGATAGAACCTGTTTTTGAATCGCAAACCAAAACCAAACTGGGTTCTACCGAAATGGGTGAAGGTATGCCGACTGTGCGAACTTATATCAACGAATTTGTCAAAAAAAATCTGGATAACTACCTGCATAAAAATCCGGATACGGCAGAAGCTATTTTGCAAAAAATTGTCCAAGCCGAACGCGAACGTAAAGAACTTTCGGGTATTAGAAAACTGGCTCGTGAGCGTGCCAAGAAGGTAAGTCTGCACAATAAAAAACTTCGTGATTGCCGCGTGCATTACAACGACCTGAAAAAAGAAAATCGTTTGGACAGCACCCTGTTTATCACCGAAGGTGATTCGGCAAGCGGTAGCATAACCAAATCTCGCGATGTCAATACGCAAGCGGTATTTAGCTTACGCGGGAAACCGGTAAATTCTTACGGATTGACCAAAAAAGTGGTTTACGAAAACGAAGAGTTTAATCTGCTACAAGCTGCCCTCAACATAGAAGACGGACTTGAAAACCTGCGTTACAATAACATTGTTATAGCTACTGATGCCGATGTGGATGGAATGCATATCCGGTTATTATTATTGACATTCTTTTTAAAATTCTTTCCCGAATTAATCAAAGAAGGACACTTATACATCTTGGAAACACCACTTTTTAGAGTGCGTAACAAACAAGAAACCATTTATTGTTACAGCGAAGAAGAAAAACAACAAGCTATTGAAAAACTGGGCAAACGCGGCAAACCTGAAATTACCCGGTTTAAAGGGCTTGGCGAAATATCACCTAACGAATTTAAACATTTTATAGGAAAGGATATCCGTTTGGAACCGGTCATGATGGAACCCGATTTGTCTATTGAAGAACTTTTGAGTTTTTATATGGGCAAAAATACCCCCGACCGCCAACGCTTTATTATTGATAATTTGAAAGTGGAATTGGATGTGATTGAGGAGTGATTGAGTTGGAAGGGAAAAGGGAAAAGGAGAAAGGGCGAAACGAACTAAAAGTCACAGCCAAAAGCTAACAGCCAAGAACTTAATAAAGCTTCGGTGTCTTGAGTGGTTGAAGATGCCGGATGACAGATGACCGATGCCGGATGTAGCGTCACCCGAAGTTTTGGGACGAGTGATTTTTTCGAAGATGTGAGAAAATATTGTATCAAGAACAAACGGGTGTTATGTCGGATGACAGATAACCGATACCGGATGTTGTGTCAGTTCGATACATTCCGAAGCAAGTTTGGAACACGCAATGATCAAC
>JAMOMQ010000038.1 GCA_027066995.1 Flavobacteriales bacterium | reverse complement strand
CCCCAAACAGGTATTGTTGACACTCAAAAAAATATTGAATAAAAAAGAATTGGTATCAGAAAAAACCAATTTATCTTACCAACAAGATTTTCAACGTATTTCTATGGATATCAACATGATTGATACTTATAGTGAATGGATTGATTTGTATAAAAAACTGGTTAAGTGGGAGCTCAAAATGGACGAGATTAAAGACAGTCAAATGAGTGAAATACTAAAAGGGCAATTTCAAGAAGCCAACCGGGCATTTTTTAAATTTATTCGTAATAATTACGAAGGTTGGTTGCATCATGACGAGGCTCCTGTTTTATCCCCCGACATTATGAAAAAATGGGTTTTTCCCAATTTGGAAAAAAACACTTTATTGGTAGTAATAGATAATTTAAGATATGATCAATGGCTCAGTATAGCTCCTTTACTAAACGACTACTATCATATTGATAATGAACAACTTTACTATGCCATATTACCCACAGCAACCCAATATGCCCGAAATAGTATTTTCGGAGGGATGATGCCTTTGGATTTAAAAAAACATTACCCGCAATGGTGGAAAGATGATGTGGACGAAGGTGGCAAAAATTTACATGAAAAGGATTTTTTAGAAGCCCAAATAGCACGATTGAGGCTACCGGTTAAAACCAATTATATTAAAATATTAAATTACAATTTCGGACAAAAAATCATTAATCAATTCAGCCGTTTTAAAAATTATGATTTGAATGTTATAGTCTATAATTTTGTTGATATGCTATCACATGCCAAGACCGATATGGATTTAATCAAAGAATTGGCCCCCGATGATAAAGCCTACCGGTCATTGACCAAATCTTGGTTTAATAATTCCCCCTTGTTTGAATTGATTAAGTTGGCATCGCAAAATAAAATGAAGCTGATGATTACCACCGACCACGGCACCATCAATGTCAAAAAACCAACCAAGGTTATAGGACAAAAAGAAGCCAGTCTAAACTTGCGTTACAAAACCGGTCGCAGTTTGAGTTATAACGATAAAGATGTTTATGCTGTTGAGCATCCCGAGAATATCAAATTACCGAGTGTTGGTTTTAACAGTCCCTTTATTTTTGCCAAAGAAGATTATTTCTTTGTATATCCTAATAATTACAATCAATATGTCGATTATTTTACGGATACCCTTCAACACGGCGGCATTTCTTTGCAAGAAATGTTAGTGCCGTTTGTCACATTGAGTCCGCGTTAATAGTAATTATTTAGGGCTTGCTAAAAAGCTCGGAAATGCAATAGATTTGTAATTTGTAAATTGCAGATGTATATAGATACTTCAAAATGAACAAGTTGCAAAGATGTTGTGCTTCCAATCAGCAGAAATATAAAATTTATGCATTTTACAAGTATAAGGAATTTTATACTTTTATATGATAAAACCATGCATTTTTCATCGAACACCCGATTGTTTTATATTGATATTCAATATTTAAACGTTTTTTAGCAAACCCTATTTAATCATATCCAGATAATCGGCTTCCGAAATAATAGGCACACCCAAACTTTGTGCTTTACTGACTTTGGATGGTCCCGGCTTGTCACCGGCTAATAAGTAATCGGTGTTTTTACTGACCGAGCTAACAACTTTACCACCGTTTTTTTCAATGCTTTGTTTGAGTTCATCTCTTGAAAAATTTTGAAAAGTGCCGGATATGACGAATTTTTTACCGTGTAGCTTATCTACAATTTGCTCATTTTCAGGATTGATTTCAAATTGTAAGCCGGCCTCTTTTAAACGTTGAATCAAATCTAAATTATCTGGATTAGTGAAATAATTGCGAATGCTTTCTGCAATTTTTTCGCCAATACCTTTAATAGCTGTAATTTCTTCCGAACGAGCTTTGATTAGATTATCAATATTTTTAAAATGCTTGGCAATGAGTTTGGCAGCAGTTTCTCCTACATGACGGATACCCAAGCCGTATAAAACACGCTCAAACGGTTGTTTTTTTGATTGTTGTATGCTATTGATAATGTTTTCAGCCGACTTTTGTCCCAAGCCTTCCAAATCTTTTAAGTCGTCCACTTTTAAAGTATATAAATCGGCAATATTATGAATCAAACCGTTTTTATAAAGCAAATTGATAATCTCAGGCCCCAAACCGTCAATATCCATAGCCTTACGACTGACAAAGTGTTCAATTTGAGCTTTGATTTGAGGGGCACAAGTGGTGGTATTAACACAAAAATAATCGGCGCCTTGCTTAATCAACGGAGTATTACAAACCGGACAGTGGTCAATAAAGGTAATAGGTTTGGCCCCGGGTTTACGTTTTGATTTATCTACTCCGACCACTTGCGGAATGATTTCACCGGCTTTTTCAACATAGACATAATCGCCTTCGTGCAAATCCAGTTTTTTCATATTATCTTCATTGTGCAGAGTAGCCCGTTTGACTATGGTGCCGGCCAATTTTACCGGTTCCAAATTAGCTACGGGCGTTACTTTTCCTGTTCTACCAACCTGAAAATCAACACCTAAAAGGCGTGTTAATTTACGTTCGGCCGGAAATTTATAAGCCATGGCCCAACGAGGCGATTTGCTGGTATAACCTAATTTTTCTTGTATGTCAAATTCATTGACTTTTACAACTATCCCGTCGGTATCATACGGAAAATCAAAGCGTTTTACGCCCCAGTCGAGGATAAAATCCATAATCTCATCCAAATTTTTGGCTTTGATATAATCATGAGGCACAAAAAATCCCCATTGTTCTAATTTTTTTAATGCATCATATTGATTGTCAACCGGCAAATCTTCACCCAGCATAAAATAAGCCACAAAATCCAAGTTGCGTTGGGCGACCAGCTTGGGGTCTAATAATTTGAGTGTTCCGGCAGCCAAATTACGGGCATTCATATAAGTAGGCAAACCGGCTTTTTCCTGTTCGGCATTGATGCGTTCAAAATTGTCTCTTGAGATCAGAACTTCGCCACGCGCAAAAACTTCATGAGGGACATCGTCGCCACGCAAAACCAGCGGTAAACTGCGTATGGTGCGCGCATTGACAGTAACGTCGTCTCCGGTTATACCATCGCCACGGGTTAACGATTGCACCAGTTTTTTGTCAATATATTGATTGCTTAATGAAACGCCGTCATATTTTAATTCGACACAAAAAGTAAAGGGTTCGTCCACCAATTTGGAAATGCGTTTGATCCAGTCTTTTAAATCGTCAATATTGTATGATTTTTCCAAAGACAACATCGGATATTTGTGACGAACGGTTTTAAATTCGGTAGTAGGTTCGCCCCCAACACGTTGGGTAGGGGAGTTGGGATCATAAAATTCGGGGAACTGCTGTTCAAGTTTCTGCAATTCTTCCAGTTTTTTATCATACTCATAATCAGTTATATCGGGCTGTGCCAATACATAATATTTGTAGTTGGCTTCGCGCAATTCTTTTCTAAGTGTTTCTATGCGTTTTTTGGCTTCTTCTTTCGTCATTTTTAACCGGTTTAAATGTTTTAAATCAATCTG
>JAMOMQ010000037.1 GCA_027066995.1 Flavobacteriales bacterium | reverse complement strand
TTTGGTTTGGATTTTTCCGGTTTATTTACTTCAACGGTTTCTTCGGGTTTCGGAATTTTAATTTCAAATGCTACTTTTTCAATAGCTTGTTCCACATCTGTATCTTCTTCGTTTTCTTGTGTAGTGACCGTTTTATCTTCATAAGTTAAGGACGGCAATACTTCAATTTTTTTCAATTTGGTTTTACTCAACATATTACCTTGTGCTTTGATGCCTTTGACACCGATAAACTCATTGACATCAATCTGTTGCGGTTCTTTTTGTTTTTTGCCGCGCTCTTTGCCAAAATGCAGTTCCCAAACCGGTAACCAATCATACGAAATTTGCAAAAGTTCGGCATTATCCGGAATAAATATTTCTTCTTTTTTTAATTCGTCAATCAAAAAGCGTTTGATATAGTAGCGTTCTTTATCCTTGTCGTAATAAGCGGCAGTAACCGGTTTGTTAGGTATATATTTTTCAAGCAATAAAATATTATCGGGAAAATGTTTTTCCAAGTCCGGCACAAATTTACTAATACGTCCGTCGTCCAAAATCATAACCAAGCTATCGTCACCGCTAAATTCACCCAAAAAACGGCCTCTTTCTTCGGTGTTGAGGCGCATTACCACATTGTCAAACCATATTTTACGCGGTTTTAAGGTTGACACGCCGGCTTCTTTCAGCTTAATGGCTTTGACAGGTAATTTGGTAACCAAGTTACCACGCACACTACGCCCTTTGATTGCCAATTCTTTAAAGTCGATATCAAATTTGGTTTTGCGCAAGCTCCCTGTTTGTCGCAAATGCACCGTTACCACTTCGGCTTCACCATTGGGATTGGCAGAAAAATACAAGATTTGAGACCCCGGATTTCCGGCGGTCAAATCATATTCTTTGTCACGGGTAACGCCACTGACAAAGAAGCGTTTCATATACGAAGGGCCACGTTTGCCGTCACGATAAATCAAATTATATATGGTGCGTTTATCTTTTTTCTTAAATACATTGACATAGATTATATCTTTGCCAAAAAATTTCTTATCCGCTACTTTTGACACCATCATTTTCCCGTCTTTACGGATAACGATAATGTCATCAATGTCCGATACATCACCCACATACTCATCTTTGCGTAAGGAAGTTCCCACAAAACCCTCTTCGCGGTTTACATAAAGTTTTACGTTACGCATCACTACTTTTGTCGCTTCTATATCGTCAAAAATTTTGATTTCCGTTTTACGTTCCCGTCCTTTTCCGTATTTCTTTTTCAGGTTCTTAAAAAAGTCAATAGTATAGTCAATAATATGTTCAAGATGGTGTTTCTTTTCGGCTATTTTTTCTTCAATAGCCTCTATATTTTTTCGTGCTTTATCAATATCAAATTTAGAGATGCGTTTGATTCTGATTTCTGTCAAGCGAATTAAGTCTTCTTCTACCACCGGACGTTTCAGGTGTTTGATATGCGGTTTTAAACCTTCGTCAATAGCTTTTAATACACCTTCCCAAGTTTCTTCCTGTTCAATATCACGATAGATACGATTTTCAATAAAAATACGTTCCAACGATGCTGCGTGCCATTGGTCTTGCAGTTCGCCCAGTTCTATTTCCAGTTCTTGTCGCAACAAGTCCACCGTGCGGTGGGTAGAATGAATCAACATGTCGCTGACGCCCAAAAACAAAGGTTTGTTGTCTTCAATTACCACACCCAAGGGTGAGATAGACATTTCGCAATTGGTAAAAGCATATAGTGCATCAATGGTTTTATCCGGCGATACACCCGGTGGCAAATGCAAACGAATTTCGACATTTTCAGACGTATTGTCTTCTATTTTTTTAACCTTTATTTTTCCTTTGTTGTTTGCCTTAATAATACTGTCAATCAAACTACCCGTAGTGGTTTTATACGGAATCTCGGTAATTACCAAGGTTTTATTGTCTTCAACATTTATTTTGGCGCGTATGCGTATTTTTCCACCGCGTTTACCATCGTTGTAATTGCTCACGTCTATCATGCCGGCAGTAGGAAAATCAGGATACAGCACAAATTTTTTGCCCTGCAATACCTTGATGGAGGCATCAATCAGTTCATTAAAATTATGTGGTAAAATAGTTGTGGACAGACCTACGGCAATCCCTTCGGCGCCTTGTGCCAGCACAATAGGAAATTTAGCCGGCAAGTTAACCGGTTCTTTTTTTCTGCCGTCATACGAAGCCGCCCATTCGGTAATTTTCGGATTAAACAGCACATCCAAAGCAAACTTGCTCAACCGCGCTTCAATATACCGCGAAGCGGCGGCGCTATCACCCGTCAAAATATTTCCCCAGTTTCCTTGCGTATCTATCAGCAAGTCTTTTTGCCCCATATTGACCATGGCATCGGCAATAGATGCATCACCGTGCGGATGATATTGCATGGTATGTCCTACCAAGTTTGCCACTTTGTTGTAACGACCGTCATGCAATTCACGCAACGAATGCATAATCCGGCGTTGCACCGGTTTAAAACCGTCCTCAATTGCCGGCACCGCCCGTTCCAAAATTACATACGAAGCATAGTCGAGAAACCATTCTCTAAATTTTCCGCTGACCTTTTTGATACTTTCCTGTTCGTTATGTTGCTGTTCGTCCATAAATTTTACTTGCCAAAAATATTTTGTAAAAATATAAAAATTTTTATTTGGGCGTGTCCCTTGCCCAAGCTATTATTCCATTTGTTATTAACAATATGCGAAATAGGTGTAACCCACAATTGATTTACAGTAATTTTTTATTCTTTCCAGCCGCGTCGGGCCGGGCTATCCGCTTGTAGTTCCGCTTGCCAAAAACACAAAAAACGGCAGTGCTTATGAGCTCCCTTCGGTCGCTATATCACTGCTATTTTTGTAAGTATTTGGCTGCGCGTAAGCTACCGCTGCTATCCCTCACGCGGGGCTACCCGCCGTGGCTATTGTAGTATAACAAGTCTTCTGTCATTGGATGTCAAGTATTATTAGATTTCTCATCGTCCGTTCTTCACTTCCCTCAAAATGACATCGATTGTCAGTTATTAAGCATTTTAAATACATTTGTCATTTCGAATGCAGTGAGAAATCTGCCGATGTATTTACAAGGTTGTTCACTCGTTATTTTATATCAAAAAGTCCGGTGGCTTCGATACGATTTCCTCATTCCTCGTCAATCACTCGGGTATCTAAATATGGCAATTTGTTGATCATTGCGTGTTCCAAACTTGCTTCGGAATGTATCGAACTGACACAACATCCGGTATCGGTTATCTGTCATCCGACATAACACCCGTTTGTTCTCGATACAACTTTTTCTCACATCTTCGAAAAAATCACTCGTCCCGAGATTTCGGGCGACACAACATCCGGCATCGGTCATCTGTCATCCGACATAACACCCGTTTGTTCTCGATACAACTTTTTCTCACATCTTCGAAAAAATCACTCGTCCCGAAACTTCGGGTGACGCTACATCCGGCATCGGTCATCTGTCATCCGACATAACACCCGTTTGTTCTCGATACAACTTTTTCTCACATCTTCGAAAAAATCACTCGTCCCGAAACTTCGGGTGACGCTACATCCGGCATCGGTCAT
>JAMOMQ010000036.1 GCA_027066995.1 Flavobacteriales bacterium | reverse complement strand
AGGTGCTGCCATGCTCATTTCTTTTACTGTAGTTGGTGCCCCTTTATCAATACCTTTGGTCATAACACCACGAATGTAGATATTGCCCCTACCAAAACGAAAACCAAACCATTTTAAATGATCATAAGCAAAATGTGTATCTCCAAAATAGGTATGAGAACGATTTAACGGAACTTGAAACTGTTTGACACCATAACTATTAGCCACGCCCAATTGCATAGCCGGCCGGTAATAAACATAATTGACAGGATTAAATTTCCAAGTATGCTTGACAAATTGGTCTAGTGAAGCGTCATACATTGAAGCCAATAATTCAGCACTGACTTGTTCGCCTTTGGGACCTTTTATTTTAAAGCGCCACTGTTCTTTTTGTCCGGGCAAAAGCTTATCTCTAAAATGCATGGTTTCTATTTGCAACTCTTTTGAAGGATAAGGCACTTTGATCAATTGTTTGCCGGTAACATAATCATTGTAGGCATTAAAGGTATAATAAACCGCAAAACCACCCCGGTCTTTTTCGGTTACGGGAATATGAATTTGATGGTATTTAGCATCAGAAAGAAAAGCATATTGCTTGATTATTTGATGATTTTTTTCCACCCAAACCCGGATTATATTTCCTCGGGAAGCCGATCCTACATTTAACAAGACTTTTTGACCCGGTTCGTATTGTTCTTGCGACAAAAAAGCTTTGAAATACGCCTGATCAGGCACGATAAGATTTTTTGGACTATTTACCTCAAAATACGTTTTATCGGTAATTTTTTGACCGTTTTTGTCCTTTGTTTCCAATATGGCTATGTATTTACCAACAGGCCAATTGTCTGTGGCAGTAAAAGGAATTTTAGTGGTATTTTTGGTATCAAAGGTCGTTGTAAAATAAGATTTGCCAAGTGGATAAAAATGAAAATCGGATTCGGTTTTATCATAAGGCGTATGCGGAAAAAGTTCCACAAATTTTTCTTTAATAATTTCTTGTATTCCGGGCGCTTCCCATGGACGGCGACGCAACACACGCTTGGGCGCTTGTAATTTATATATTTTTAATTGCCCTTTGGCAGGAACAGCCACCCCGTTGAGATTGGTGGTTTTGATTTGTATCGTATCCGTTTTATTTACGGTAACGTTTTCGGGCAATTCAATGCTTGCCAAAAGCGAATGATAACCAACATTTACGGTAGTAACAGCTGAATGTGTTTCACCATTTAGATCGGTTACTTCGGCATAGACTTCGTAATGAAACACCGGATGATCTTCGGGCTTGACACTTGGGTCGGGAAGGGCTTTAAATTGAATGGTGAATTCGCCTTTTTCGTTGGTTTTCACCTTACCATGTGCTATTTCTTGCGCCTCAGCCCTAAATCCTGCCGGACGATACCAATACCACCAGCGAGGCATTTCTACCCGCCGTTTGACACGATAAGTAACTTCTGCACCGGTGATGTTGGTGCCGGCAAAACTCTTAGCTTGTCCGGTTACCGTTACTGTCTCATTGATTTTGTATGATTTGTCAACCGGTTTAAATTGCACTTCGAATTTGGGGCGTTTGTATGCTTCTACGCGGATGGTTTTAGCACTGTAAATTTTATTTTTAGGCGCATTAATCTCAATACGATAACCCCCCGTTAAGGTTTGTTCCGGAATAATAAACTGCCCTTGATCCGAACCAAAATCATTGGTTTTTAAGTTTAATTGCTGCACCTTTTGGTGATTGGCATCATATAATGTGGCTTGCAAAGAAATATTTTTTAAAATTTTAGAACGATTTTTTTCTTTCTCTAAAACAATGGTTTTAAAATATATGGTTTGACCGGGACGATAAATACTTCTATCGGTAAAAATAAAGGCTTCCCCATAGGGTTTAATGTGATCGTTGAGATATACTTTGTGAAGGTAATCGGCGAAAACCGCCATTTTTCCTTGTCCGTAAAAAACCTTGATTATAAAGTTTTTGTAATAGCGGTCAATAGATGGAAACCGGACATACCCTTTGGCATCCGATGTTGCTTTTTTATACAATTCCGGTTTGTTGTGATTGTTTAATTTTTGCATTTCCACTTTAACATGCGGCACAGCTTTGCCATTGTTACGATTAATTACAATAAATTGCGCATGCTTTCCGGCTTGTAACAGTCGTTGTAAAGCCACATCGGTAGCTTGCATAAAACTATATCCCCAAGCATCATTGTCCAAAGTTTTGGCCAGTAAAACATAATAGCCGTTGGGTAAAGCCTCTAAAACTTTTTCGGTGCTATGGGTTTGATAATCTTGTGGATCCGGCAATGACAACTTGTATTTTTTTACCATGGGCAAACCGGTAATAAATTGATGTTTGGCAGCGCGGTTATAACGGGTTTCTATTTCAAAATACTGTTCGGGCGTGAGTTTGTAAATATAGATTTGCGCTTGGTCTATGTTTTGAAATGTTAATTTGGACAAAACAGGACGGTTTTCTGCAACATTACTTTCAATCCGGATGTTTAATCTCTTTTCTTCAATATTGTTAATCAAGTTTTTACAAAGTATAGCGCCCTTACTTTTGGGATATTTTTGAATGGCTTTTTGACAAATTTCATATGCCTCTTTTTTCTTCCAGCGATTTGTTTCTTGTTGATTTTCAACGTATTTATTACCTAATTTAAATAGAATCAAAGCTTTTTGGTGATACGCTAATGCCGCCACATCGGACATTTGATAGGTTTGAATAAAACGGTCTAAACTTTGTAAATACAGGCGCTCTTTGTCCGAAAAAACGGCATTTTGATATACAAATTCCAGGCGTTCTAAATCTGCCATTGCCAATGCGTCCAAGTTTTTGTTATTAAATCTGAATTTTAGATAATCTTGATACAGTTTTAAAGCTTTTACCTGCAAGGATAAAGTATCTTTGGTCTTGACAGGTATGTTTATAAATTGTTTGACATCTGATAAATAAACCGGATCATCCAAGGTGAATTTATAAGCCGGCGCCGGTAAGGTGTTTTCTTGCGTTTGATAAAAATTAAGGGCTTCATGCACTAATAAATCGTATAAAGTGGGGCGAAACTTCTGGCTATCCTTTCTTAAATCTATAATATCCGCCCATTTTTGGGTAGATAAGTTTTGCAATAAGGATTTGTTTTGCAAAGAGCGGTCAAATTGCAAACTGATTTCTTTAAAAATAGTTTTCAAATCCCATGTTCTAAAGTCATTGGGATCAACTTTGGTTGTGGTTTCCGTCCTTTGGGCAAAACGCCAACGGTTGTTTTTGTAATATTGCCAATAAAGCTGCGCCAAATAACTTTCTAAAATATTACGGGTAGGCGGTTGATTGGCTTTGATCTCCTTTTCAAAATTACGAATAATTTTCAGTTGGCTATCGTCCTCCAAAGTCATCATATATTTAGACTGATACAATAGAGCTTTGATAATTTGCGGACTGTTATTTTCGGCTTTGGCTTCTTGATAAATTTTTTGCACCAATTCATAAGCCGATTTGGTCAATCCTTTATTTTCAAAAGCCTGAACCTGTTGCCACATTTCCGTATAGTCTTTAAAAGTCATATTTAAAAATTTTGATGTCTCTTTGGATTGAGATAATGTATCGACTTGTTCGTTTTTGTGACTTGAACAAGACAACATAAATATTAAGGTAAATAAAAATAATGTCCGCATTTTAAGTTCATTTTTTAAAATAGTAATTTACAAAAATTTATAATACAGTTACAAAAACTCTGCCTATTTTGAAATAAACGGTTATTTGTTAAGAAAAAGTATTTTATAATTTCATTTTTTAGGTTTTCAATGAAACTATTAATTATCTACATATTACTTTAAAAACATTTGTTTTTAAGTTTTTTTAATCAAAATTTTTGATTCTTTAAAAAAATGTGTAGATTTGCTGTATAAAATAAACAAGATGACATTATTTTTAGCAAAATTTTGGTGGCGTTTAACCTTTTTCATAACCGGATAAGGAAGCTGCCTTTTTGCATTATTTATAATATTAAAAGCTTGCCGAATCCGGCAAGCTTTTTTTATTTCATTTAATTATAAAATAAAACATGTATATGAAATACCAAACAAAAATCATTGAAAAACCCGCTGATACCATTACTCCGGTTAATTTATACCTGAGGCTGCGTGATCAATTCCCCGAAAGTTTATTACTGGAAAGTTCGGATTACAACAGCGATAAAAACAGTTTTAGTTTTATTGTGGCAGGCGCTTTGGAAAACTTTAAGATAAAAGATAATAAGTTGATAATCAACAACAAAACACATGATTTAACGCCTAAAACTTCTATTAAACAAAGTTTAAAAGATTTTATCAATCAAATTAAAGTTCATCAAACGGATAAAACCAAACAATTTAATGGGCTGTATGGATTTACCGGTTTTGAAGCGGTGCAATATTTTGACAACTTTAATTTTAAACCCAAACCCAAAAAAGACGATATACCGGACATGAATTACAGTTTTTACCGGTTTATTGTAGCCATCAACCATTTTAATGACACCCTTATTATACTGGAAAACATTCCCGAAGGCGAAAACTCACAAATAGAATGGTTTCATAATCTGGTATTTGCCGAAAAAACTCCGCAATTCCCTTTTAAAGCACAAGGCGAAGAACGCTCATTCATTACCGATGACACTTTTTTAGATTTGGTCAACAAAGGCAAAAACTACTGCCAATTGGGTGAAGTGTTTCAAATTGTCTTTGCCCGCCGGTTTGCCCAAGCCTTTAAAGGTGACGAATTTAATGTTTACCGTGCTTTACGATCTATCAATCCGTCGCCCTACTTGTTTTACTATGATTATGGCAGTTTTAAACTGTTCGGTTCATCGCCGGAGAGCCAACTGGTGATTGCCCGCGGTGAAGCCAAGCTCAATCCCATAGCCGGCACTTATAAAAAAACAGGCGATTTTGAAACCGATAAGTTACTGGGTATCCAATTACGCCAAGACCCTAAAGAAAATGCCGAACACACCATGCTGGTCGATTTGGCACGTAACGATTTAGGCCGTTTTTGTTCGGATATACAAGTTAAAAAATATAAAGAAATTCAACATTTTAGCCATGTAATCCATATTGTATCCGAAGTTACCGGCAAGGTGGTATCGCCTGACCAATCCATAGATATATTTGGTGCTACATTTCCGGCCGGCACATTAAGCGGCGCCCCAAAATACCGTGCTTTGGAACTGATACACAAAGACGAATCACACCAACGCAGTTTTTATGGCGGCACCATCGGTATTATCAGTTTAACCGGTGATATCAACACAGCCATTACCATCCGTTCCATCTTAAGTCAAAACGGTCTTTTACAATATCAAGCTGGTGCCGGTGTGGTCGTTGATTCCGTCCCCGAAAAAGAACTCAAAGAAGTAGACAATAAACTCGGTGCCTTGCGCAAAGCTATAAAAATGGCCGAAAAATTTTAATAAAATGGATAAAATGACAAAAATACTCATACTTGACAATTACGATTCGTTTACCTACAACTTGGTGCAATATGTCAAAGAATTGACCGGTGCACAGGTTGATGTTTTTCGCAATGATTGCATAACGGTAAAAGATTTAGAAGCATACGACAGCATTATATTTTCACCCGGCCCCGGATTACCCCAAGATGCCGGCATCATGATAGATGCCATCAAACAATATGCACCTCGTAAAAAAATGCTCGGTGTTTGTTTGGGACATCAAGCCATTGGTGTGGCTTTTGGCGGTGCATTATATAACTTATCCAAAGTATATCATGGTGTTAAAACCCCGATTCAAATTACCGATACCAATGATCCCATATTTAAAGAAGTTCCTAAAGTTACCGAAGTCGGTCGCTATCATTCATGGGTAATAGATACCGGAAAACTACCGGATGAGTTACAAGTAACAGCCCAAACGGATGACGGGCAAATTATGGCTGTCAAACATAAAAAATATAAAGTATGGGGATTGCAATTCCATCCTGAAAGTATTATGACGGATGCCGGTAAACAAATGATTAAAAACTTTTTGGACCAATAACTAATTTACACAAGATGAAATCAATATTAGAACAATTATTCCACCACCAAAAACTGACTCAAAAACAGGCCGAATCGGTGATCAAAGAAATGGCCAAAGGCAATATTCCCGAAGCACAAATAGCAGCCTTTCTGACTATTTATAATATGCGACCAATCAGTTTAGACGAACTCAAAGGTTTTAGAAATGCCTTATTGGATTTGGCTGTGCCGGTTGATTTATCTGCTTATGAAACCATAGATATGTGTGGCACGGGCGGCGATGGCAAAAACACCTTTAATATTTCTACTTTGGCATCTTTTGTAGTGGCCGGCGCCGGATATAAAGTGGCCAAGCACGGCAATTACGGTGTATCGTCGGTAAGCGGGTCATCTAATGTGTTGGAAGCTTTGGGTTACCGATTTACCAATGACGAGACAAGCTTGCAACAACAAATAGCCGCTGCCAATATTACTTTTTTACATGCGCCCTTATTTCATCCTGCCATGGCAGCAGTAGCACCGGCGCGCCGGGCCTTAAAAATGAAAACTTTTTTTAATATGTTGGGACCCATTGTCAATCCGGCACACCCCAATCACCAATTAGCCGGGGTTTTTAGTTTGGAACTGTCCCGTTTATATCAATATCTTTTTCAAGATGACCCCGGTAAAAAATATGCCGTAATTTTCGGTTTATCCGGTTATGACGAAATATCTTTAACCGACAACTTCGTATTAAAAAACAATCAAGGCGAACATTTATTAGCTCCTGAGGACCTAGGACTACAACGCATAGATCCCAAAGAAATTTACGGTGGTAATACTGTAGATGAAGCCGTAGCTATTTTTAAAAACATTATACAAGGCAATGGTTCAACAGCACAAAATAATGTGGTCTGCGCCAATGCCGCCATGGCCATACAATTATTTACCGGAAACAATTTTAAAACTTGCTTTGAAGAAGCGCAAGCCTCATTATTGGAAGGAAAAGCTTTAAAAAGCTTAAAAATATTAACTGCCTAATGACTATTTTAGAAAAAATAATTGCCCGTAAAAAACCGCTATTGGCACAACAAAAAAAAGCGGTTTCTATAGACCGGTTAAAACAAAGTTCTTATTTTAACCGTCCGGCAATATCATTAAAAAAAGCCTTGTCTCAGCCCGGAAGTAGTGGTGTCATTGCCGAATTTAAACGCCGGTCGCCATCAAAACCGGCTATTAACCTGACGGCAGATTTAATTTCTGTCACTGCCGGCTACCAAAAAGCAGGTGCTGCCGCGCTGTCCATATTGACAGATACACATTTTTTTGGTGGTCGCAATACGGATATCTTACAAGTAAGAAAAAATATAAAAATACCCATTTTGCGTAAAGACTTTATTTTTGATCCTTATCAAATTTATGAAGCCAAAAGTATAGGTGCCGATGCCATTTTATTGATTGCAGAAATATTGAGTGCTACCCAAATTGCAGATTTTGCCGCCTTGGCCAAAGACTTGAATTTGGAAGTATTAATGGAAACCCATGATGAGGATAATTTAGAAAAGATAACAAAATATGTTGATATTATTGGTGTTAACAATCGTAATTTAGATACTTTTGAAGTTTCTTTAGAAAATTCCATTAGAATATCCGAAGCGATTCCCGATAATAAACTCAAAATATCCGAAAGTGGTATCCGATCGCCACAAGACATCAATAAGTTACGCGCCTACGGTTATCAAGGTTTTTTAATAGGAGAAATGTTTATGAAAACATCGCAGCCTGAATTGACTTGTCAACAATTTATCCAAAATATTTAACCATGAAAAAAAGACTCAAAATAAAAGTTTGCGGTATGCGAGACCGCCAAAATATCAAAGATTTATTGTCTTTACAACCCGACTATACCGGTTTTATTTTTTATAAAAAATCAGTGCGGTATATAGGCGAACGTCTGCCCGATCTGTCTTATAGTCACACCAAGAAAACCGGTGTATTTGTTAATGAAGATTTAGACAACCTATTGACTACGGCCAAACAAAATAAATTGTGTGCCATACAATTACACGGACAAGAATCACCTCAATATTGTAAAATGGTGCAACAAGCCGGTTTTGAAGTCATCAAAGCTTTTGCTGTTGATCAAAATTTTGATTTTAACATTTGCAAAATATACAAACCGGTTACCAATTTGTTTTTGTTTGACACCAAAGGACACTTACCCGGTGGCAATGGTGATACTTTTAATTGGAAACTTTTGTCAAACTACCAACTCAATCATCCTTTTTTACTCAGTGGCGGTATCAATTTAAAACACATTCCGGCAATCAAAGCTTTATCACACCCGCAGTTAATCGGGGTAGATCTTAACAGTGGCTTTGAAATAGCGCCGGCTTATAAAAATATTAATCAATTAAAAATTTTTTTCAATGATTTACGAAGTTGATTCATTAGGATTTTACGGCACTTATGGTGGCGCATTTATTCCGGAATTACTACAAAAAAATGTATCGGAACTACAAGATAACTATAAAAAGATTATACAATCGGAGACATTTCAAAAATCTTTTCACCAACTATTGCGTGACTATGTCGGGCGACCTTCACCCTTATATTACGCCAAACGTTTATCCGAAAAATACCGGACACACATATATTTAAAACGAGAAGATTTGAACCATACCGGCTCTCATAAGATCAACAATACCATTGGGCAAATACTCTTAGCCAAGCATTTGGGCAAAACACGTATTATAGCCGAAACCGGCGCCGGCCAACATGGTGTTGCCACAGCTACGGTAGCAGCTTTGGCCGGATTGGAATGTGTGGTTTATATGGGCGAAAAAGATATTGAACGCCAAGCACCTAACGTATCTCGCATGAAAATGTTGGGTGCCACGGTCAAAGCAGCCACTTCGGGAAGTAAAACTCTTAAAGATGCCACTAATGAAGCCATCCGCGATTGGATTAACCATCCGCATGATACGTATTATATTATAGGTTCTGTTGTAGGACCGCATCCTTATCCGGATATGGTCGCGCAGTTTCAATCGGTCATCAGCGAAGAAATGACCATGCAATTGGCAGCCCAAACCGGCAGAGCTTATCCCGATCGCATTATTGCTTGTATTGGTGGTGGTAGCAATGCCGCCGGTGCATATTATTATTTTTTAGACAATAAAGCTGTTGAGTTGATATCAGTTGAAGCCGGCGGTTTAGGTATTGATAGCGGACACTCGGCTGCCACAAGCATATTGGGGACAGATGGTGTCATACATGCCAGTTTAACCAAACTAATGCAAGACAAAGACGGACAAATTATTGAACCTTACAGTATTTCCGCCGGTTTGGACTATCCGGGGATAGGCCCGCTGCACGCCCACCTGATAAGCAGCGGCAGAACCAAAGTATTGACAGCCAATGACGATGAAGCCATTGCCGCCGGTTACGAGTTGACCCGTTTGGAAGGTATTATTCCGGCCTTAGAGTCGGCGCACGCCTTGGCAGCACTGCCTAAAATCGATTTTAAACCGGACGAAATAACCGTGGTAAATCTCTCGGGGCGAGGCGATAAAGATTTGGCAACCTACTTAAACCACTTGAAAAAATATCAATAAACTTAAACTTACAATAAAAAATATCATGCAATAATGTCAAATAACAGATTAAAAAAAATATTCCAAAAAAAATCAAAAAACCTGTTAAGCATATATATAACAGCCGGTTATCCAAAGATTGATGCCATGCCAAAACTGGCCGGCGTTTTAGCCCGTGGTGGTATCGATTTTATAGAAGCAGGCATGCCCTACTCCGACCCCTTGGCCGATGGCCCAACCATTCAACACAGTAGTAGTGTAGCATTGCAAAACGGCATACATTTGGATTTATACTTTCAACAAATTAAACAAATCAAGGAAGAAACCGATTTGCCGCTGGTATTTATGGGTTATTTTAACCAAATTTTAAAAACAGGCATTCAAAATTTTTTAGAAAAAAGCACTGATGCCGGAATAGACGCTTTGATTATTCCGGATTTGACTCCCGAAATATATTTAGCCAAGTATCAGAGCGTTTTTGAAGCCTACAATTTACCACTTGTGTTTTTGATTTCGCCTACGACCCCACTTGAACGCATCCAATTGATAGATAAAATTAGCAAAGCTTTTATTTATGTAGTATCCAGCTCGGCTACAACGGGTAAAAAAGGACAGTTCGGCTTACGAGAAAAAGCATATTTTCAACGCATTGCCGGTTTAGATTTAAAAAATCCAACTATGATTGGATTTGGTATTGACAGTGCCGAAAAATATCAAATGGCTTGCAAGTATGCCAATGGTGCCATTATAGGGTCTGCCTTTATAAAAAGCTTACATGGTGAAGATTATCTAAAAAATGCCGAAACTTTCATAGAAAAGGTTAAAAAAGTGTAACAAAGTCAAAAAACATCCGTTTTTAAATAAAAACTTTTTTATGAAACGGATTTTTCTAATATTTATTTTATTAATTGGCACTTTAACCGGACAAGCACAATTTTGGAAAACAAAAATATCGGGAAATGGTCATATCGTCACCGAAGAAAGAAAAATAGCCCATTTTGATAAATTAACGGTTACAGGACCTTTTAAGGTTAAGATTATAGAAGGCAAATCGCCTGTTATCAAACTTACAACAGACGAGAATTTAATAAATATCATTGACACTTATGTTAAATCGGGAAAATTGATCATACGTATCAATCCCGATTTTAGTATTAAAAAATATACCAAACTTAAAGTGGTGGTACC
>JAMOMQ010000035.1 GCA_027066995.1 Flavobacteriales bacterium | reverse complement strand
CCAAAATAACATTAACCGGATCGGGAAGTGTTTACAATGAAAAACCTTTTGACTGGCACAATTTGTCTCTTACCTTAACCGGCTCGGGAGACATAGACCTGATTAGTCAGGTCAATCATATAGAGGTAGTCATTACGGGATCCGGAAGTGTTCAACTACAAGGTAGCTCAGATCGTTTAAAGGCAAGTATCACAGGTTCCGGCGAATTGCTTGCCAAAGACTTGGCGGCAAAAGACGCAAAAGTTACCATAACCGGTTCCGGAGAAGCTTATGTGCAATGCTCAACCCATTTAACCGCCAAAGTTTTCGGCTCAGGTAATTTATATTATTTTGGTGAACCACAATTTCTAAAAACCAAAGTTTTTGGATCAGGCGCCATACATTTGCATCAATAATACCAAATAGATTTGATATATATATTTCCTTAAAAAATAACAGGCGGCCTGCGGGCCGCCTGTTGAAATAATAATTATATTTAATTTATTGCTTGATAAATTTTGCTACATAATTGGTCTTGCCGTTTTTTAATTTGACAAAATAATAACCTTTTGACAGTCCCCTTAAATCAAAACTTAACCGGTCTGCATTGTTGACAGTCTGTTTAAGCACTTCACGGCCGTTTACATCAAATACATAAGCCGTTGTGTTTAAACTGACAGGCAATTTGACATTTAAATAAGCGGCTGCCGGATTGGGATACACATTTACTTGAACAGTCTCAACCTCATTAACAGCATTGGTGTCAGATGTAAATTGTCCTGAGAACACACCTCGTCCGTAAGTTGAAGCAAACACCATATTATCATCACGCAGTTCCAAGTCGGTAACTTTGACATCAGTCATACCATTACGGGTAGGATACCAATTGGGATTGGCATCATTAAAATTGGGTGTCGCCCAAATTCCCAAATCGGTTCCTATGATGACTTCATTAGGGTTTAAAGGATTGGGCATAATGGTATTTACCGGCATATCAGGCAAATCACCTTCCTTACTTACCCATGTGGCACCTCCGTCATTAGAATAGAAAATATTAGTAACACCATAATTAAATATCGTTACATATATTTCATTTTCATTTTGACCAAATTCTATATCCGAAATACTTCCGACAAATTCACTACCGGTAATATCGGTAAACTGAGGCGTTGACTGTGCATTATCCACTCTTAACAATTTTCCATTTTGCAAACCTACAAATAACTTGCTGGCATTGGTAGTATAAGGTGATACCGTCAGAGCAGTAGGAAAACTGTTCATTGAAGGATCTTGAATGGTTTGTTTGTTTATAGAGCCTAACAAGTTGCTATATCGTCTAATGGCATAGGTATTACCGCTACTAGTTCTTGAACTATAATTAGAATACAGAATATTTAAATGAGAATCCAGCGCTTCTTGGTTGATAAAATCACCATGACTGGTATACTCCGAATTGACCGTTTTCCAGTATTGTATGGTATAATCATACAACCTGATATTGCCGTTATATACATAATTGGATATACGGTATTTGTCCGTGCCGTCTTGATCAAAGAAACAATAAGCACCATCGCCTCCTTGGGTTGTGGTTGAATTGGCAACGCTTTGAGGTGCATTTTCAAACAACTGTGTACCATTATCTTGCGCTCCGGCCATAAAGTAATCACCGTTAAAAGCAGTGGTAGGCGCTACAGCCATATGGTAAAATTGAGTTACATTAAATTTATTGTTTCTATGCACAATAGTGTTACCCCCATTGTCAGTATAAGCCACGCCACCGTCATTTCCAAACAAAATATGTTGCGAATCGGCAAAGGCAATGCCATGTTGGTCGGGATGAATAATATTTGAAGATGTATTACCGTAATAAGACGAAATTTGATTCCATTGATTACCACCGTCTGTTGATTTGAAAATATCGATACCGCCAATGTAAACAACATCATCGTTATTAGGATCAACTTCAATAAATAAATCATAAAAAGATTGTCCGTTGGTAAAGTCACTACCTCCCAAATCGCCATCGGAAGGATTAGTCATTGCACTGATATCTGACACAAATCCATCGGTTGTTTTTAAACCTAAAGGTGTTCCTCCCGCACCGGAATATTGAACGGCTATTAAGTACATCTTTCCGGGATCGGATTTAGAAACAGCCAACTCCATACGGCCTATATTCTGAACCGGTAATACCACATTAAAAGTATTACCATCATCAGAAGACATTATAGCGCCTTGAGCTGCGCCTGTTACAGTGCCACGTGTGGTAGTCAACCAAATTTTATTGTCAGCGGCTATTTCCAAATCAAAAGGTGTATAGTGATTACCGTCAGGATCTAAAGGTAAAGCAACTTGTTGCCAGGTAGTACCATTATCTGTCGATTTATAAACCCCTTGATATCCATGTCCCATCACGGTAAACAGAGAAGCGTCGGCATAATAACTGTCACCGGCTGTGGCATAAATTTCGGTTACACCATTATTATTTCTTGCAACAATATCATTAATGTGAGTGATGCCCGGAACTATATATCCCATAGCAAAATCCGTATGATTATTAGTAATATTAACACTTATGGTTGTCGAATTATTCAAAGCATTCAAAATAGCTGCGCCATCGGCTTTTGATATCATTACAGAAGGAATGGTAATAGTGGCATCCGTACCTCCCATAATAATAGGAGATCCATCGACATTATTAATCATTAAAACACCAATAGCACCTGCGTTTTGGGCATTTTTTACTTTATCAACAAAATAACAAGTGCCGCGTTCAATAACAGCAATATTCCCACTGATAGCTGCGCCATTGACTAAAGCATTACAAGCTAAGGTCGGATTGGCACTGCCGTCATCAACCAATACCAAATTGCCGGTAAAATTATTATAATCAACATCGCCGAAAGCAGCATTCACTGCAACATAATCACCTTGTAAAGCATTAGGACTGGTGATACTTAATGTAGCGTTGGTAACAAATTGTGTATCGCCGCTTTTGCCGCCAAAAACATGTTCCCAAGTTTGTCCGCCGTCTGTACTGCGCCAAATACCGTTTCCGTTAACGGCTCCCGATGTATAAGATTCTCCGGTACCTACAAACATATTTTGTGGATTAGCGGGATCATAAGAAATGGATGTTACTGCCAAATTGTGAGGTAAGCTTGTCAAATGCCATTCCGAATTGGGATTGGTAATATCATCATTGATCCACAAACCGCCACTGACACCACCGGCAAATACGCGTTTGTGTGTAGGGTCGGCCGGATCAAACATAACGGCTTTTGTTCGTCCTCCAACATTGCCGGGACCTCTTTCAATCCAAGGGATATCAACAGTTCCGGGAACATTTCTGTTTTGCCAACGATTTCTGACATCTTTTCTAATATCCCATAATTTTTCAGGAGTTGGCCGCCCTATCTCAGGATTAATAGTTAATTCCCACTGTCTTTCCAAATATTTATTTGGTGGAATACCAAGTTTTTTTCTTTCGGCTTTTGATAATACGGCTGTATTATTAAAAGGCGAGTTTGCTAAATATTGAGCATGTTTGGCTCTGAGTGCAGCAATATCTTTCTGTTGTTTATTGCCTGAATTACATGAAGCAAACAACAGAGCTACCACTGCTCCTAAAATGGTTAATTTTTTAAACATGATTATTTGTTTTTTTTAATAAGTAACAAATATAATATAAACCAAGTTTAAATTTCATAGAAATCTAAATTTTAACAAAAAAATAGATTAGGTTTTAGATTTATTCAGTAGGTTTACTCTTAAAATAAGAATTTGCTATATTAAAAAATTAAGGCTTTATATGAAGATGGCAACTTAAAAGGAAATTTCAATGTTTTATCAAGTGAAATATTTTTTAAATGTATCATTAAAGTTTTACCTGCGGCTCTAATTTGGATTTTTTTTGGCAAGTTTTCTCTTTTAAACGATTGGTAGTCTGTATATTTCACATGCAAACTATCCTGTTTTGAGCCATAGAGTGATTCGGACAAAACCTTGTAAAACGGACTGATTCTGGCATGTGTCAAATAACGATTCTTTACTGATAAATCATAATACTGAGGTATAATACTTAAATGTATGTTTTCCGGTTCGGGTTTAATTAACATATCACCTGTTAATAAATTTTGTAAATTGGTAAAGTTAACCGGCACGCCGAACTGTTGTTGTAATAATTCAAAATTACCGTCGTAGTAAGTTTGGTCAAGCTTATTGTAATATTGAATGC
This sequence comes from Flavobacteriales bacterium, assembly GCA_027066995.1. Lineage (GTDB taxonomy): Bacteria > Bacteroidota > Bacteroidia > Flavobacteriales > Flavobacteriaceae > WGBX01. The sequence continues at coordinate 1,063 of JAMOMQ010000035.1, read as the reverse complement.
GCTTTGGTGTGATATAAAATTTTACCATAGGAATGCCCAAAAAGTTAATACTCCCCCAAATAATACTGTCTTTTAAAATACGCAAACGTCCATTACCGGATATTTGTTGGTTTGTATCTTGATAAGAAATTGATATACGGCTATCAAGAGTATGGGCACTAAAAGTATGTTTATTTAGCTGTTTTAATAATTTGTTGCGACTAATCTTTTTTGTCTGTGTATAGATGGTTTTGTTATAACTCTTGCAACTGCCAAGTAAGATTAAAACAGTAAATAATATGTAGGCGGAATTTTTCAATTTTTATGTAATTTTTGCTGATATATTTTTGCTTTGGCAGGCAAGTTCAATGCCGCATAAATCGTAATATACTGACGGTAATATTCTTTTTGCACAGTTGAATTTGATTCGATAAAATCCATCCCCATATCTAAATAGTCTAAAGCTTCTTGGTATTTTTTTAAAGCAGTTAAAGCTTTGGACATATATAAGTAGGCTTTGGCATTAGCCGGATCGGTATCTAATAAGGTTTCGGCTTTTTTGATTAAGGTTTTGTAATCTTTTTGTTGCCAAAGTTGTTCTAAATTGTCACTTCCGGCCGGTTTAAGAGGCTTATTTTTTTTAATATTTTTAGATTGATTGACCGTATAGAGCTGGTTATACAAATCTCTGATAACATACGGGTTACCAGCTTTTTTCTCAAAATCTTGTATCAGTTTGATAAGTGTTTTAGAATTGACCTGCTGCTTTATCTTAATCTCTATAAACAGTTTTTGATACCATTTGTTTTTAGGATTCAATTTTTGAGCTTTGGCCAAGTAAGTCAAACTTTGATCATAGTCCTTTAAATCGAAATAATTTTGAGCTATTTTAAAAAGAACGGCATCATTGTCCGGTGCTATGGCCAAACATTGTTCAAAGAGTTTATTGGAGTTGCTATAATTTTCTTTAAGCCGTTCGGTCATAGCATCATAAAAATAATCATCAATGCTTTGCATTTTTTGCGCCGATTGCTGCCCCCATACTTGTAAGCTCAAAAATATTAATATGTAAGACAGTCTTTTC
>JAMOMQ010000034.1 GCA_027066995.1 Flavobacteriales bacterium | reverse complement strand
GAGAAGGAAATAATCTCTAAGAATTCATCACCTACCAAGCATATAATTCCCTTGTACGCCACAACGGTCTTTAATTGTTAGAGATTCCTCAATCGCAAACTCCTTCGGAATGACATACACAAAAAAAATCTGTGCCAATCAGCGAAATCTGATTAAAATCTGCGTCTAAATATTTTCTATATTCGGTATAATACAAAGTTTTGCAAAAGAAATGTGGAGGTAAACTATAGACTTATTGCTACGCAACATGTTTTTTTTGACGCAGATTGTGCAGATTTACGCTGATTTTTATTTTACTTTGCAAAATGGTTTGATGCAAAATGTCATTCCGAAGGAGGCTACGACTGAGGAATCTGCTGCTATAAATAATAAGATTCTTCACTCCGCTGCGCGCCGTTCTGAATGACAAACAGCGTTCTCAATGACAAAATGCTCTGAATGACAACACTGTCATTGCGAGGCCTGCCCGCAGCAGGACGTGGCAATCTCTTTAATATTTAAGGAAAAGATTCTTCGCTGCGCTCTGAATGACAGTGGGTGCTCTGAATGACAGCACTTGTCATTCCGACGACTACAAGAAGGAGGAATCTGTAACTATAAAAGATGAGATTCTTCACTCCGCTGTGCTTCGTTCTGAATGACAAAGAGATTCTTCGCTGCGCTCTGAATGACAAAAAGTGTTCTGAATGACTGAGGAGATATTACTAAATCAAGCCATCTAACCCCGGTATATTGGGCAAGGCATCGGTAGCCGCTTTTTTGAGTTCGTCTTCTTGCATTTTACCGGCTTCTTCCAGAGCTTTATTTAGAGCAAGCATCAAGTAATCTTCCAGCATTTCTTTGTCTTGCATGGCTTCATCGGAAATTTCCAATGATTTTAAAGCACGGTTACCGGTTACGGTAACTTTGACCAAACCATTGCCTGCTTCTGCATCAATCAAGACGTGGTTTAAGCGGTCTTTTGCCTCGGCTACATTTTTTTTGGCTTCGTCTAATTTGCCAATAATATCAAACATTTTTCCAAACATAACTTTCTTTTTTAGTTTTGAAACAAAGCTACAAAAAACCTGCCAAGTAACAGCCTGACAGGTTTAATAATTATAAAAAATGACATCTTATTGTTTAATCAATTTTTTAATGACTATTTGTCCTTTTTCATCTAAAACTTTAAAAAACAATACATTTCCGGTGGGCACATGACCTAATTGCAAATGATAATTTTTTACCTTTAAATCATTTTTAGCAAACAATAATCGACCGGTGATATCAAATACTTGTATATTGTTGATGGTCTTGTCACCGGTAAAATGCAAACTGAACAGGTCATTATTTTGAGTGATAATCAAAGTATTCACTGTCGCTTCATTATCACCCACACCGGAAGTTTGGGCAAAAACCAATTCAAAACGGCCGGTGGTATCACCACTATTGAGATTCACCGTATAATCAGACGCTTTGATATCGTGTAAAGTATTAGTATTATTGTCTTTAATAAAAATATCTAACCAGTCAAAACCTTCGGTATGGTTTAAATGAAACGTTACCTGATTGGCAGCATCCAACTCTACACCCAAGGGAATTGTTTTATTTTCCATTTGTTGCCTTGCCAAACCTTGAATAACCAATTTTTGATTATTCAAAACGGAATATAAAGCAAATCCGCTACCGGTATTCATACTATTGGCATCATAGGCACTATCATATTGATCGGTGGCACCGGCATAAAATCCAACAGCTATTTGACTGTATTTACCAGTATTATCAAACATATCAAGCCATAAAATATCACGGTTTTGTGTTGCCGGACGGTTCAAAAACCCGTTATTATTACCTATTACACGATGTGTGTTTCTTAAGATCAGAGAAGCATTATCAGCCTTTGCTTCTACCATAAAACCTTGTCCGGTAGCTATATATCTTTCGGCTTTTTTTGTATCGTCACTACAAGCGGATGTTGCAGTGCCGTTGCCTCCCGCCACTACATAAGTGCTATAACCGGCTGCTTGATGGTGTCCATTGGCATCTAATCCCGCACAATTGGTCCATAAGGAATAATTGCCTTCCAAAGCAGCGGTATTATCATTATAAAGCGCATCAAAATCAATAGCCGACGGATAAGGATTACCAATTAAATTATAATTGGCCGCATCACCACTATCAGTGCCGTTTTTTGTTAAAGTTATTGTTATATCTCCCGTATTAAAAGGAGCGTTATCTTTGGTAAAACCGGCAGTTATTGTAATTTGATTATTTGTGCCATTATTTGCCGGTGCCGATACGGCATAGCCTTTACCAATTTGGGCTGCTTCGGTGCTATTTAAAAAGCGCCAAAACGGATAAGTAGCATTGGGTTGAAAACTGTTGTCATATTCATAATAGCGCCAAGCACCCGGCACAATATCTCCCAAAGTCAAAGTATTGGAATTGAGCGGACTTGACCAATAAACATAATCGTAATAATTATTGACCGGCAGACTGGTTTTGTTTAGGGTGTAAGTAGCCGGCGTGTTATCTGTTATTGTGGCATCTGCACCGGTTTGCACAAAACTTCCTTCATTTTCAACAACAATATTAACTCCATTGTTAACCAATCCTTTATCTGCCAAAATATAATGACTATCAGCAACTACCAACGTCGGGCTTTGTGTTAGTGTTAAAATGCCAGCTGCATGTATATTGCCACCGGAAAAATTTACACCGGCAGCGTTATCAATATTTAAATTATAAAACTTTTCGGTATCATTGCCATTGTTACAAGTAACTGTTTGAGGAGTGTTTCCTACCAATTTTACGGTACTTTCTCCTTCAATAAATAAAGTTTCGTTTCCTTGATTAATCCAATTGCCATATAAAGTTATGGTACCATCTGTATTGGTAGTACCATCCATATCAATACCTAAAGATGAAGCGGCAATGGTTAAATTACCATGTATTTCCAATTTATCATTGGCATTTTTAATTTCAATCCAGTAATCATTAATGTTTAAGTCGTTAGTTTTTGCCACATCAGTGTAGATATCTGAAAAATCAGCCGTAGCATCAATCACCAATTCGTTGTCGGCAGAAGACGGAATGGTTACATTGGTAGTTTCGTCGGGAACGGTAAGGTTATCCCAATTAGAGCAATCAAACCAGTTAGAATTTTTGGAGCCATTCCACTTACCCGCTATATGTGTACTGACAGCAATCGTTATTTGCGGGCAATTGGTGTCGCCTTTATAATCAAAACCACTGCTGTTATAATCTGAATTATCTGAATATGTATCCCAATTATCAGTATCATTAATTAACGCTATCCAATCGAGTTGATCATTATCTGTCGTTGAGAAATCGGGATCATTAGGATCGTTAAATTTTACTTTACCGTCACCAACAGGCGCAGTAGTTGTAAAGCATTGCGTATAGTTGAAGAGATTTGAAAATTTAGTCCCTCTGTCATTGCCATTGGGAGGCGTATTATCCCAACCGCTTTCTGTCCAGCCGTATAGTACTGTTCCGTCATAAGTTGATTGATGGTCGGAAACATTTGTCCAAGTGCCACCTTGCATTATCCATACATCGTCATCGCTATTGAGGTTAAAACCTCCTATGCCGGTACCACTTAGTGCATCCTTATCCCAATTATCATCAATACTGCCACAGGTATAAATATCAAAGTCGCTTCCACTTGTTACATTTCCGGACGATTTGGAAGACACAAAAGTAATGATAGTACCTTTGGGCAAAGTTGATCCTATTCTGGTAATTGAAACCACGCCTTCGGTGCTTCCCCATAGATCTGCATATTTTCTTTCATATCCGTTATCTGTTAGATACAGTTTGGTGCCGGGCGTAATGTCTTTAAAGCAAACAAAAGAAATCTCATCACATCCATTAGGATTATTGGTATTTGTATTAACCGCCAAAATGGCCAAATCCCCAGGTGCCAATAAAGTTTGTTCCAATACATCAAAAGGATTGCTTGTAACGGGGCTTAATCCCGAAGCTGATGCCGTTAAAGTAAATCCGGTTCCTACAACAGTATGAATAACATTGTTGTAAACAGATGTTCCTGCTGTAGCAGTCTCTACAATAGGGTCATTGGTCATGGTGCCTGTTGAAGTAATTGAAATGTCATTTTCAAAATCTAAATCTATATTAGCATTGGCATCTGTTGCCGACACTTGCGGACTTGGGGTCATTGTGGAGCCTTGTCCTACGTTGGTCGGTTGTTGGGTAAACGTTAATTGTGTTGCCGTTACATCAAAAACATTTAAACCGTTAGTTGATTGAGCCGCAGTAAAATTGTCAAATTGAGATCCGTTTGCATCGGCCGAAACATTGGCTTGTGAAATTTGGAATACAAAATCATCACCGTCATTATTACTACCACTGTCATTAGGTGAAACTTGAATTGAAATTCTGAGAGATAAAGTTTTGCTACTATCATCAGGAACAGTAAAATTTAATCCGGTAAATTGTATTTTATTGGAAAGGATGTCCGGCGTATTGCTAATTAAATTACTACCGTCAAACAAAGCCGCTGATTGTATGGCATCGCCCCAATCGTTCATGGCATTACCACTATTTTGTGTAAAAGTTATTGCGGTAACCGTGGTAGCATAATCATCGGCATCCGACAAATCGCTTCCGCCATCGCGAATGGTAAATTGCCAAACTTCAATTCCTTCACCGGTAGTCGTTATAGAAACATCATTTATCAATGACGAAACAGTGGTTGCTTCATTTCCATTGCTGACAATATCGGTCTCTTGAGATCCTGTGGCTGTACCTGTTACGGTAAAGGTATAAGGGTTTTCATCGGCATCATCATTATCAATGGTAATGGTTGCCGTTTTTGTGCCTGTGGTATTTGGTGCGAATGTAACGGTAAAATCCATACTACTTCCACCGGCAATAGTCCCCGATGTTGTTCCGCCAATAACAAATTCGGAATTGTTACTTGATATGGCATTGACAGTTAAATCAAGGCTTCCTGTATTTTTAATGGTAAATGTTTGTGCCTGGCTGGTGGTATTGACTTCCACATTACCAAAATCGGTACCATCAGCTGTAGATGGCGTGGTATCACCGTCGGGTATTTCGGTATTGTTACCTTCTACGGATATTTCAGGTTGAGGGGCATGACAGTTTACTGCACCGGGAGTTCCGTTGCCAGTGCCGAGATTGTCCCAGTTGGCTACCGGTAGATTGTCTCCGTTACAATCTGTAAATTCGTAATTGTAATCATCATTAAATTTATCACTACTCGAACCTGCCTGATCGTGTATATTGCCCTGCGGATCTTTTAATATCACATAAAAATTATTATTTATGCTAAAACTGCTTGAAGGCGTATAATCCGCATTAATTTCCGAGGAATGAGAGGTTCTTACTGCAACCACAAAAGCATCATTGGCTTGAATGATGTAGGTATTATCAAATGTGATAGTTTTTTCAAGATTGCTCCCTTCATAATATAATAGTTGCCATCCATCTAAATTGACATCAGAACTTTCCAAATTGATTAATTCAATGTATTCATCATCAGGATCTCTATTATATCCCTTTCCCGCAACTTCGGATATGATTATATGAGGCGGATTATTAACCGTGTAACTTTGCTCCGGCGATGTGGTTTCATCTAAATTGTTATCCAAAGCATACACTTCATAATATATTGTAGTACCGTCAGATTGCGCAGGAATGGTATCGTCAGTTGTATAGGTATCTCCAGAAGTATTGGACATTTGAATGGTGTTATTCAAATTACCGGAAGTGGTTCCCCAGTGAAGTTCTACACCATAAATACCATCGGAGTCAGTTACATTGGCACTGACATTTACGTTATCCGATGGTGTAACGGGATTAGGATTGTGTTGGATATTAGTAATATTGGGACCTCCCGAATTCGAATCGCCTTCTAATTTTATGTCATCTATAAAATAATAATCGGATGTATTGTTTTTATTACTTCTTTCATCAAATACTATTTTAACTTTTATTTGAGTTTCGTTATCAGAAATATCAACATAATAAGGATTTGGCGACACGGTGCGGCTTGCATCTGTATCACCAAAATTCAAGTTTAAATTACTGTTACCATCCACCAACTTGGTGCTATTCCATGTATTACCATTATCATACGAAATGTTTAGGTAAAGATCATCTTTAGAATCCGGTCCTTGTGATGCGAAATATACCCATAATTTTACATTATTATAGCCACTTATGTCAATATTATCCAATTCTATATAAGGGTCGATATTGTTTTTATTGGTTCCTTTTATTCGTAAAGAATGTGTATTATTACCTTGCTGATTAGTTAAAATATCAAAACAATTGTATCCACTATCAGTTAACGTATAATTCCATGTTGGACTTGTACCTTCAAAATCTTGAATGGCTATAAGCGCTGCATTTGTATTGTTCCCATTATTATCTTGGTTATTATCCTGATTATTGTTATTGTTCCAAATAGAATCGACCCATTCGGGGTGGTCTATAAAAGGATTTCTATTTCCTTGATAATCATATACGGCATCGTTTCTATCTATCTCTTTTTGACTTACCGGATCATTGGCATGCCATTGTAAAAGTAATTGTAAAAACCAATCGGCAAAAACTTGATCGCTGGTGCCGTTAAGCATATCATGAGTCCAACTTGCAACATTATCCTCATAACGTGTCGCAAAATAAAATAACATTCGGGCAATATCTCCTTTAAATTCGTCAATAGGTTCAAAAACCGTGTCCGAATATCCCGATGTGCTATTAGCCCCTAACTTAGAACCATTGGTAGAAGTCCAAGTCGGGTTATTTACTTCACCAAAAGGGTAATTACTTCTTCTTCCATTTACATATCCGTCTGTAGGAATTACAAAATGGCCGTCATTTTTCATAGGTGCTTGAGAGTCAAAAACACTTTGAGGCATTAAATGTTCTCTGTTATAACAATCACCCTCTGTTGAATATTGACCACATTTATCAGAGTTATGTGTATATTCGTAACTGTCTGCACCGGCCGGTTTTTCGGAATACATATCTAGCACTGTCCCGTCATTTTCATAATAGCTGTCACTATCGGCTGTTTGATAAAGCGTGTATAAACTATCATACCCTTGATCATTGTGACCGTTTGTAATAATTGTCTTAAGGGCTGTTTTTAATTGGTATCCCGATTTTCCTTGAGCATCATCGTAATAACCGTCAGGTATTTGTGCAAATAGGGGTAAAAAAGAAAAAAATAAGAATTTAAAGAAAATTTGTTTACTCATAATGTTGTTTGTTTGTCGCCCAAACTTAATAATTATCAATTAATTATGAAAAATTATAAGGTAAAAAAAGTATTAATTTATCAACAATTTTAGTTTTAAAAATTATATTAAAAACTAAGTTAAAGAGATAAAAAATTGCTTTTTTTTTACAAAAACAAACAAATCAATACAAAAATTATAAAAACAATACAAGAAACAGGCAACTCAAAGAGCTGCCTGTTAATAAGTTTTTTGTTTAAAGAATACTATTTCCCGAATAATTTGTTCCAAAAACCTTTTTTTCCGGTTTTCTGAGCATGTGATTTTTCAAATTTTGAAATGTATTTGTCTTCACATTTGGCCAAATCGGCATCCGAGATTTCAGATTTTAAATATCGTTCTATTAATTCTTTATCGCCACCAAACAAGCTTTCTACATAATTGCTGTAAGTAGTATTGTGTTCCTTAAGCCACTGTTGTAAAAATTTTTCGGAAGCCTCCATTCCTCCTTGCTCTTCCAAAGATTTTAATGTTTTATACAACTTGGATACTTCTTCTTTTACATGCTGCGGCACTGCTTTACGGCGGGCATAATAGCCTATAATATTACCGTCATCATCATACAAAGTATGAAAATTGGTAATCACCCAATAATACCGGCCATCTTTAGCCAAATTTTTAATAATAGCTCTCACATCATGCCCTTGTTTGAGTTCGTCCCATAAATGTTTAAAGATAATCTTAGGCATGTCAGGATGCCGGATAACATTATGCGGCTGCCCTATCAATTCATTTTCATTATAGCCGGCTATTTCTTTAAAATAATCGTTGACAAAACGGATGATTCCTTTTTCATCGGTTCTACTGACAATCGTTTTTTTAGGACTGACGGTAATTTCAACATCTTTTGGTGTGGGTTGTGCAGGTCTTTTCATTGAACTATACTTTTTATATAACAAATTTACATATTTATTTATAATAATTGCAAATAAATAGAAATTAAAACAAATTTAAAGTATGTAAATCAATTTTAAAATTCTGTTCATATTGTTCTTTTCTAAAAAATAATAAGCCAAAATAAAAGACATCAATACTTTGTTTCACATGATTATGTTGTTTTAAAGCCTCCCATGCACGCATCATTTCCGGTGACCAATAAATATCATCTACAACGACCACAGAATTGTTATGCAAATGCTTTTGCAACAAATTAAAATAGCGCAAAGTCGGTTCAAAACGATGATTACCATCCAAATAAACCAAGTCTAAAGTTTGATTGGTTTGATTTAAATCTATTAAAAAACGGTCAAAATCATCATTAATAACCTCTATATTGGTCAATCCGGTTTGAGTTAATTGGATTTTGGCCAAATTGGCTAAGGCCAAATCGCCCTCGACGGTCACAATCTTTGCCTCAGGTTGCCCCAATGCTAAAGCATAAGTGCCTTTACCTAAAGAAGTGCCTAATTCTAAAATAGTACCGGGTTTAAAATATTTGGCTAATCTATACAATAGTTTCATACCGGCATAAGAACTACCTGCAATTTGCGCCATATCTTTCACACGCCGTTTATTGGTTTTAAAAATCCGGCTACCGGCGCCCAAATCCGTTATTTCTAGGATTTGCGTATTGTTTTTTAAATTTCTATGATAGGATTTTAACAAGCGGTAATCGTCATAAAAGGTCTTATCATACAAGCATTTGTCAGCCAAATTATAGACAAAAGGCGAATGTAAGCCATGCAAATTGACGGCTTGTTGTTTAAATTTTAAATAATTACCGATTGAACGAAAGACGCTAGCTTTTGCCATCTACATAATCTTGCAAATATTTGAATCGGGGTGTCAATTGACCGTTTTCAGTCATTTTGGCCCGTTGTAAAATACCGTCCTTATCACCGTTAAAAAAAGCGGGAATAATATGTTTTTCAAAATTTTGTCCAAAACCTTCCGAAGCATCGCGAGCTATTTCGTTGGGCAAATTATCCACCGTCATACAAGCAATAGCGCCTGAGTCTTTATAGTAAACTTCTTCTCCGGTTTTGGGGTCATAACCGTAAATAGGATCGGCAATAGTAGAAGCTTTGATAGTTGTAACCACCGGTCCGTTAATATCGCAACTGATATCACCTACCACTTTTATTTTATTATCCGGTGCTTGTATGTGTTCCTTTGTTAAAATATAAGGTGCCCCTTGCCCGTAAAAATGACCGGCAATATAAATATCGGCTACTTTAGTGAATTTTTCAAAATCGCCTTCAAAACGTTCGGGATGGGTAAAAAATTCTTGAAAATCAAAGGCTTTGCCTTCTTTATGTTTATTATACCAATCTACATCTATTTGGGTGTAAACCGGTTCGTCAAATTCTTTGGTTAAAAATGCATCGGGCGATACTTCTTTTAATCCCATAGCATCTAATATTTCTTTGGCGCCATTTCCTACTCTGCCTTTTCCCGTTAAAACTATTTTTATGGGAGGCAACAGAGGTTTTATCTTTTTTAATTGTTCTATTAATGCGTTTTTATCTTTTAAATCAATAGCTCGCGGTATATTAAACAAACCGCTTTTCTTTCCATAAGTCCTTATGGTATTGTATGCACCAACAACACCAGCATAATAACCGAAAGCTACCAAACGGCGTCCTTGTTCATCAACAATGGTCTCATGGTCATACAACTCTATATTTTTTTCTAAAATCGCTCTTAATAGCTTACGATTGTATGGTTGTTTTTTGATGGTGTGCGAAAAGAAAAAATATTTTTTATCGGGAATTAAAGCATCAACAGGCACTTCTTTGACACCGAGCAATACATCGGCATCACTGACATCATCTACTACTTCGATACCGGCTTGACGGTATTCATCATCGGTATAAGCCCGTATATCCGAACGTTCGGCCACAATTTCCAATCCGGGATATTTTTTCATCAATTCTGCGGCTTGCTGCGGGGTTAAAACCACGCGTCTGTCCGGCGGATTTTTTCGTTCTCTGATTAATGCTATTTTCATTTGTTTGTAGTTTTATATTTTATTGATAATAAGGTTAATAAAAAAACAAAATATTATTAAAATAAATATTTGGTTCTTTACTTGGCTCTTTTTTTTATATAAAAAAGACCGGTTTAAAATACTGTTTTAAAAGACTATTGTTTGAACAAGTCCTTGCAAATATAACAAATATCAAGGACTTTTAAAAAACCCCGCTTAAACAAAAAAAAACCGTAGAAGTTGAAGCTCTACGGTTTTATTTATATTTTATTTTTTTAAGGAATTAATCCTCTTTGGGTGTATCACCTCGCTTTTCTTTACGAGGTGGACGCGGCATCAAAGCTTTTTTTGATAATTTCATTTTACCACGGTCAAAGCCGATTACTTTTACTTTGACTATATCACCTTCTTTTAACACATCAGAAACATTATTAGTGCGTTTCCAATCAATCTCGGAAATGTGCAACAAGCCGTCTGTTCCGGGTTTTATTTGCACAAAGGCACCAAAATCCTTAATGGAAACGACTTTACCTTCATATACACCTCCTAATTCCGGCTCAAAGGTAATCTCTTCAATACGATCTAAAACTTTTTGTATTTTATCTTTATCGGTTCCCATAATTTCGATGATACCTTTACCATCGACTTCATCAATAACAATGGTTGTATCAGTTTCCTCTTGCAATTGTTGGATGTCCTTACCACCTTTACCAATAACAGCGCCTATATAATCTTTATCAATTTCGATTTTCACCATTTTAGGCACAAAATCTTTCACTTCGGGACGAGGTTTTGAAATCGTTTTTTCCATTTCAGCCATAATGTGCATACGGCCTTCTTTAGCTTGATGCAAGGCTTTTTCCAAAATTTCACGTTTCAAATCTTTGATTTTGATATCCATTTGGCAAGCGGTAATACCGTCTTTGGTACCGGTTACTTTAAAATCCATATCACCCAAGTGATCTTCATCACCCAAGATATCGGAAAGCACTGCATATTCTTTGGTATCTTCATCATAAATCAATCCCATAGCTATACCCGACACCGGTTTTTTCATTTGCACACCGGCATCCATCAACGCCATAGAACCGGCACAAACAGTAGCCATAGACGATGAACCGTTAGACTCTAAAATATCGGATACCACACGTATGGTATAAGGAGAGTCTTGGGGCACCATAGGTTCCAAAGCACGTTGTGCCAAGTGACCATGCCCTATTTCACGTCGTGATGTGCCACGCAAAGGGCGGGCCTCACCGGTTGAAAAAGGCGGAAAGTTGTAATGCAGGTAAAATTTTTCTTCACTGCGCAACGTAGCGCCGTCTATCATATTTACTTCACGTGACGTGCCTAAGGTAACCGTAGCCAATGCTTGTGTTTCACCACGAGTAAAAATTGCCGAACCGTGCACAGAAGGCAAATAATCGGTTTCCGTCCAAATAGGTCTGATTTCATCGGTTTTTCGTCCATCTAAACGCAAACCTTCATTCAATATCAAATCACGAACGGCTTTTTTCATCACTTTATGAAAATATTCACCTATCAATTTACCTTTTTCTTCTCTTTCCTCTTCAGAATAACCTTCTAAAAGTTCTTCTTTTACAGCGTTAAATTTTTCGGTGCGCTCATGTTTGCCGGTACCCTCTTTGGCTATGGCATATAACTTATCATAAGTTGCTTTTTCTATATCATTGTATAGCGCTTCATCTTCTTCCATTTTGGGATAATCCCGTTTGGGAAAAGCTTTGGCAACTTTGGCTACCAATTTTTTTTGTACTTCAATTTGATTTTTGATGGCTTTATGAGCAAACTCAATTGCTTCAATCATTTCCTCCTCGCTTACTTCCTCCATCTGACCTTCTACCATAGTCACCGAATCTTCGGTACCACCTACCATCAGGTCAATGGTAGCATTTTCGGTTTCTGCCAAACTGGGATTAATCCGCAATTCGCCATCAATCTTAGCCACACGCACTTCCGAAATAGGCCCTTCAAAAGGAATGTCAGAAACTGACAAAGCCGCCGAAGCTGCCAAGCCCGCCAAAGCATCGGCTTGCACATTTTCGTCATGTGACATCAATTGTATCATCACCTGCGTTTCGGCATGATAATCTTTGGGAAATAACGGACGTAAAACGCGGTCAACCAATCGCATTACCAAAATTTCTTCGGTGCTGGGGCGTCCTTCACGTTTAAAAAATCCTCCGGGAAATTTACCTGCCGAAGCAAATTTTTCGCGGTAATCTAAGGTTAAAGGTAAAAAATCTATATCGGGATTCACATCTTTTGAAGCCACAGCCGTAGCCAATAACATGGTGTTTCCCATTCTAACAACTACCGATCCGTCAGCCTGTTTGGCCAATTTACCGGTTTCTATGGAAATGGTTCTGCCATCTTCCAGTTGTATGGTTTCTCTAATAGGTTCTGGTATCATACTCTAATAAAATAATCTTAATTTGGTGTGCAGTTTATACTCTAACTGACAAAATAATGCGGACATTTAAAGATACAAAGAAGGGCAGCTAGCTGCCCTTCCTGTAATTTTAAACTTATTTACGTAAGCCTAATTCTTTAATAATTTTTCGATAACGTTCAATATCGTTGTTTTTCAAATAGTTCAAAAGACTTCGTCTTTTTCCTACCATTTTGACCAATGCTTTTTCAGTGCTATAGTCATGTTTGTTCTTTTTCAAGTGCTCTGTCAAGTGGTTAATGCGATAGGTAAACAACGCAATTTGCCCTTCAGGCGATCCTGTGTCTTTTTCCGATTTGCCGTATTTGGCAAAAATCTCTTTTTTTACTTCTGGTGTTAAATACATGCCAATATTGTTTTAAATGATTATTATGTATGTTTATTTACAAGTTGCAAAGATACAACAATTGTTGATATAAACAAATGTTTGCAGGGTCATTTTTTATAGTGGAAAATTATTGTTGAACCGTTGAATCGTTGAATCGTTGAATTGTTGAATTGTTGAATCGAGTTATCAACGGTCATCCTCCATATAAGCCTCTATGGGATCGCAGGTGCAATGCAAATTACGGTCGCCATAAGCATCGTCAACGCGGCTGACTGCCGGCCAAAATTTGTTACCGCGTATATAATCTGCCGGATAAGCTGCCTGCTTGCGTGTGTATTGATGAAACCACACATCGGCAGTAACCACTTCTTCGGTATGCGGCGCATTTTTTAGGACTGTATCGGTATCGTCAGGGTTTACTGCTTGTATTTCGTGCCAAATACCAATCATCGCCTCGGCAAATCGGTCCAGTTCGGCTTTACTCTCGCTTTCGGTCGGTTCAATCATTAAGGTATCGTGCACCGGAAAAGAAACCGTGGGGGCATGATAACCGTAATCCATTAAACGCTTGGCAATATCCATAACCGACACTCCTTTTTCTTTAAAAGGGCGACAATCGGCAATAAATTCGTGCGCTGCCCTACCCCGCTCACCGGTATACAACACCGGAAAATAATCTTTGAGCAAAGCTTCCAAATAGTTGGCGTTTAAAATGGCGTATTCCGTTGCTTTAGTTAAACCGTCTGGACCGGCCAAACGAATATAAGCATAAGATATCAAACTGACCAAAACAGATCCGTAAGGCGCTGCCGCTACGGCACTGCCTTTTTTGCCGCCGGTTTTAATCAAAGGATGGCCGGGTAAAAAGTCGGCCAGATGTTGTTTGACGGCAATAGGCCCAACGCCGGGACCACCGCCTCCATGCGGAATGGCAAATGTTTTATGCAAATTTAAATGACATACATCCGCTCCTATTATACCGGGGCTGGTCAAACCTACTTGGGCATTCATATTGGCGCCGTCCATATATACTTGACCGCCATTATTATGAATTATTTCGGTCATCTCTTTAATAGCCGATTCAAATACGCCATGCGTCGAAGGATAGGTTACCATAAATACCGATAAAGTATCTTTATATTTTTCGGCTTTTTCGCGCAAATCATCTACATCAATATTACCCTTGTCCGTAGTTTTAACAACCACTACTTTATGGCCGGCCATCACTGCCGAGGCAGGATTTGTGCCATGAGCCGAAGCCGGAATCAAAGCTATATTTCGTTGCCCTTCCCCCCTGCTTTCATGGTATTTTTTGACAGCCAACAAACCGGCATATTCGCCAGCTGCCCCCGAATTTGGTTGTAAACTGACGGCATCCAATCCGGTAATTTCTTTAAGATAGTCACTTAAATGACGAATGATTTTTTCGTAGCCTTGCGCTTGCTCGACGGGCACAAACGGATGTAAGGCATTCCATTTGTCCCAACTAACAGGAAACATTTCAGTAGATGCATTAAGTTTCATTGTGCAAGACCCCAAAGGAATCATAGAATGTGTCAATGACAAATCTTTGCGTTCCAAACGCTTGATATAACGCATCATTTCTGTTTCGGACTGATAACTATTAAAAACATCTTGGGTCATAAACGCCTCTTGACGTAATAACGCATCCGGTATAACGGCAATATCTTTATCTATTTTGGGAACAGGTTTGTCAAAAGTAAATAGTTCTAACAATTTTAAAACATCTGCTTCGGTGGTATTCTCGTCCAGAGAAATACCTACCAAACGGTCACCGTGAAAATAGTTAAGATTTATATGTGATTTTTCGGCTTTTACTCTAATCCTGTCCACTTCTACCGGAATTAAAAGCGTGTCAAAAAAGACATCATGAACAGGTTGGTAACCCAATTCTACCAATCCTAAAAATAATTTTTTAGTCAGCTTATGAATATTTTGTGCTATTTCTTTTAAACCTTGCGGCCCGTGATATACGGCATACATACCCGACAATACCGCCAATAACACCTGTGCCGTGCAGATATTGGAAGTAGCTTTTTCGCGTTTGATATGTTGCTCACGCGTTTGCAAGGCCATTCGCAATGCTTTTTTACCTTGTGCATCGATGGTTACACCTATAATGCGGCCGGGTATATGCCGTTTAAAATCTTCTTTGGTAGCAAAATATCCTGCATGCGGGCCACCATATCCCATAGGCAAACCAAAGCGTTGGGTAGACCCCAAAACCACATCGGCACCCCATTGTGCCGGTGGTGTCAACAATGCCAAAGCCATTAGATCGGCCGCTACGGCCAATTTTACATCATTTTGTTTTAAACGTCCGGCAAAGTCTCTATAATCGTTGATTATGCCGGAAGCTGCCGGATATTGCACCAAAGCACCAAAGTAAGAATCGTCTATCAATGCGGTTCTAAAATTGCCTTTGACAATTTGAATACCCAAAGCTTCTGCACGCGTCTGAACTACCGCCATGGTTTGCGGAAAAATATCTTCATCGACAAAGAAACTGTTAACACCGGCTTTTTTTTGCTGGCGACTACGGGCATTGTAAAACATCAGCATAGCTTCTGCAGCTGCGGTAGCTTCATCGAGTAAAGAGGCGTTGGCCAAATCCATACCGGTGAGTTCGGTCAACATGGTTTGATAATTGAGCAATGCTTCTAAACGGCCTTGAGAAATTTCGGCTTGATAAGGCGTATAAGACGTATACCAAGACGGATTTTCCAAAATATTACGTTGTATTACTCCGGGCATAGTAGTGCCATAATATCCAAAACCAATATAAGAGCGGTATAATTTATTTTGCTCTGCCAAGGCTTCAATATGTTCCATAAAAGCTTGCTCGGTCATGGCCGGTGGCAAATTAAGCGGATTTTTTAAACGGATATTATCCGGAATCGTTTCATATATCAGTTGTTCCATATTTTTGACACCTATGCTTTGAAACATGGCCGGCAAATCAGTATCACGTGGCCCCAGATGTCGGTATATAAATGTATTAGTTTTCATATAAAAAAGAAAGTTTTATTAAAAAAGCTGTTGCATTAAACAACAGCTTTTAAAAAATTATTTTCCGAATTTTTGAGCGGTTTTTTCAGCTACTTTAACAATTAAATCGCGAGCTTTTTGCATAGATTCAACCGGCACAAATTCGTAAGGTCCGTGAAAGTTTAAGCCGCCGGCAAATACATTGGGACAAGGCAAGCCTTTAAATGACAATTGTGCTCCGTCGGTACCGCCTCTTATGGCTTTGACAATAGGTGTAATACCCAAATCTTTCATTGATTCTTCCACTATATCGACGACATGCATCACGGGTTCAATTTTTTCGCGCATATTGTAGTATTGGTCTTTTAGTTCCAATTCTATGGTGCCTTCACCATATTTTTTATTGAAATCATTAACCGTTTTTTCAAAGAATTTTTTACGATTTTCGAATTTTTGGCGATCATGGTCACGAATAATATAATTGAGTTCGGTAAGTTCCACATCGCCTTTCATATTGTGCAAATGATAAAATCCTTCATAACCTTCGGTTGTTTCGGGTGTTTCATCAGCAGGA
>JAMOMQ010000033.1 GCA_027066995.1 Flavobacteriales bacterium | reverse complement strand
TAGACACCGGCAACGGTTATCAAGATTTCGGCACCACCGAACTCAAATATGTGCCGTATGCCAAATATGCCGAAACCGCCGGCAATACATTTAGCGGCGATTATAACGACCTAACCGGCAAACCCAACTTATCGGCTGTTGCCACTTCGGGTGACTACAACGATTTAAACAACCGACCCATATATTCCGTAGTAGCAGGAACAGGAAATTATAACGACTTAAACCACAAACCCGCAATTTTTTTTAAAACGGGAACCTCAGTAGCACCTACCCAAATTACAGACAATATGTACCATCTCGGAGAAGTATATTTGGGTAGAGACGACGCTATTTATCCCTTTATTAAACTAACTGTGGACGGCTCCATACCCAACAACAACACCAGCAGAATGGCAATATATACTACAATCAATGACAACGGAAACGGAGCCCATACCGGTTTGTATGCCGATATAAAAGGTTCGGGAGGCGGTTATCAAACCGGTTTATATGCCATGATTACCAATTCGGGAAGCGGAGACCATTTTGGCAGTGTCAATTGGTTATCCGGTAACGGAATAGGTTTTCAAACCGGTGTGTTAAATCGTATCGACAATAGTAATGACAACAAACAAATTGGAGTTTGGAATTCGTTAAACGGAAACGGAAGTGGCGAACACACAGGGGTTTACAACAGATTAGAAAGCAATGGAAGCGGTCAGCAAACAGGAACCGCCAATTTAGTTTATACCAACGGCGACGGCACTCACTACGGAACCTACAACGACATAACCGGAGGCAACGGCGATAAATACGGTTCCTACAATATTATCGACAAATATTCGGGCGGAACACATTACGGCGTTTACAGTAAAGTTCATTATTCCAGAGGTTATGCCGGATATTTTGAGGGCAAAATGTATATTTCAAATAGTTTGGGTATCAATACCGAAAATCCAACCGGACGCTTGCAAACCATTCCTTCGGGCAACCTCAACGACAACGGAAATATTAATTCCGGACATGCCGGATTAATCGTGGGAACACCTGCCGACGGACTGCTCTTTGACGCCAATCAAATAGAAAGAAAAGGCGGCACTTTTTATATCAATTTCCTTTCGCCCAATGACGTGGAAATTGGTCGTGGCGGTGGTAATGTTATAGTTTACAACAAATTGAACTCACCTACAACAGGTACCGCCGACATGAAAGCTTACGCTTACGGAACCATTGATGCAACCGGTAACATACAAAACGGAAGCAATAATTTTACCGTAAACAAAACCGGAACCGGCGTGTATGTTATCTCTTTTACAGGACAAAACTTTTCATACTCCGATTTTAGCGTTACCGCCAATGTTCTGTATAACAACAGCGGATTGAAGTTTGTCAAAATGTATTACAGCAATCACAAACTCGTAATCGAAACCAAAGCTCTGACCATCAATAGCGGCATGTCATCTATCAACAACCAAAACAACCGTTTTAGCTTTATGGTGTTTAAAAAATAAATTAAAACATGAAAAAAATTATATCAATAATAAGCATCTTGATAGTAGGTTTTGCCTACGGACAAACAACCGTTAAAAAAAGTTGTATTTCAACAAGCGGAGGCAGTCATATTAACGGAAATGTCAGCCTAACTTATACCGTAGGCGAAGTTGCCATACAAGAAAAAACACAAGGAAATATACAACTTTCAGAAGGTTTTATAACCCCAGATATTTATACGACAACCGGCATCGAAGCTTATGGTGAATTATACGGGATACAAATCTATCCCAATCCCGTACAAACCGATTTGCAAATCAAATTACCCGCATATCAAACCTTTGAAATCTATCTTTTTGATTTAAACGGCAAAAAAATTACCGGCACACAAACCGATAAAACCATATACAGTTTAAACCTGACCGATTTACCGGCAAGTATATACATGCTGATTATCGTCGATAGAAATTATAAACAATATAAAAGTTTCAAAATCAATAAGTTATAAAATACAATAATTATGAAAACTAAAATTCTCTTTACGATTATTTGGATAAGTTTTTTATCCTACGGACAAACACCCGGATTTGAATGGGCGGTAGCCGCCAACGGACCCGGACGAAGCGAAGCTTATGCCGTTACCACCGATACCAACGGCAATATTTATACGACCGGTTATTTTGAAAATACCGTAGATTTTGACCCTGGAACCGGTGTTTTTGAACTCACATCTAACGGACATGACGATATTTTTATTCAAAAATTAGATGCCGACGGCAATTTTGTTTGGGCAAAACAAATAGGCAGTAATACTTTTGACGGAGCTTATGCCATAAAAACCGACGGTAATAATAATGTATATGTAACCGGATATTTCGGTGATACAGCCGATTTTGATCCCGGAACCGGCGTTTACGAACTTACACCCCAAAGAAATACCGATATTTTTATATTGAAGTTAGACACCAACGGCAATTTTATCTGGGCCAAACAAATAGCCGGAACCGGCAGAGAATATGGCTATGGCATACACATTGACACCAACGGCAATATTTTGATAACCGGAAAAATTGAAGGAGCTACCGATTTTGACCCCGACCCGAACAATTCTCAAACTTTTCAATCTACGGGACATTATGATGCTTTTGTAGCCAAATACAATGTGGACGGCAACTATATTTGGGCAAAAGTTTTTCAAAACGCAAACGGTAATGCCAATGCCGCCGGTTACGGTATCACAACCGATAGCAACAATAATGTGCTGATTACCGGATACTTTGAACAAACGGTGGATTTCGACGGCGGCAGCGGACAATTGCAACTCAATTCAATCGGTGGTAAAGATATTTTTATAGAAAAATTAAATGCCGACGGCGATTTGATTTGGGCTAAACAAGTAGGCGGAACAGAACATCAAGAAGCTTTTGATATAGCTGTTGACAGTAATAACAATGTGTTGTTAACCGGATATTTTAGAGGACAAACCGATTTTGATCCGTCATTGGCTGAATATAACATCACGGCTGTTCAAGGCGATGACTTTTTTGTCGAAAAACTCGACGAAAACGGTAATTTTATTTGGGCAAAAGCCATCCCCGATGCCAGTGGAATCCAAAGAGGAAACGGTATTACGGTAAACAGCAATGATGAAATCTTGTTTACCGGACAAAGTAAAGGAATATACATCGAAAAAACAACTAACGAGGGTAACAAAATATGGTCTGTCAATTTAAATGGAAACGGCAACAACACATTAGGCAAAGCTATTTGTATCGATGCCAATGACAACATCATTACCGCAGGTATATTAAACGGAACCCATTCGGTTGATTTTGACCCTTCGGACAACGATTTTTTATTGACACCTGCCAGCAGTTGGGGTAATGCTTTTGTTTACAAACTCAACAATACGCTATCCGGCATATATGATAATGCGGTTTTGAGCGGTGTGGATATTTATCCCAATCCGGTTACAAATGTTTTACATTTCAGATTTGATAAAATCCGGACTTATGAAATATATTTATTCGATTTAACCGGAAGGGAGTTAAATAAAATAACTTTCAAAGGGAAACACTATTTATTGTCCTTTAAAAAATTACCTGAAGGCATATACCTGATTAGGTTGTTTGATAGATACCAAAATAAAGTTAAAACTATAAAAATTCAAAAATTATAAACCTAAAAATCATTATGAAAACAAAACATATATTATTTGGTATTATTTTGTTGATTTCATTTCAAAATATACCGGCACAAAAGAAGAAATTGTATGGCAGTTGGCAAGCTTCCAACGGTACCATTACGAGTTTTACCCCCACCAAAATGACCATGGCCGGTAGTTCTTACCCTTATAAAGTTATCGGGAATATAATCCGGGTTTCTGATGGCGCCGGCCATACTTTAGATTACAAATATCAAATAAGAGGCAATCAATTGTATTTATATGTCGAAGGTTATGGCACATATATTTTACAAAAAACCGGTGGCAGTCAGACTGTTAGCTATAACAATAGAGTGGTAAACCGGACAAACATGCGTGGCAATCCGGCAGACAATGCACGTTTGTATGGTAGTTTTTGTAGTTATTCATCTTCGGGTTATAGCGGATCGAGCAGCTATTCTACCACACAAAAGGTCACC
Organism: Flavobacteriales bacterium; assembly: GCA_027066995.1. Classification (GTDB taxonomy): domain Bacteria; phylum Bacteroidota; class Bacteroidia; order Flavobacteriales; family Flavobacteriaceae; genus WGBX01. Next base: position 12,604 of record JAMOMQ010000033.1, on the reverse strand, counting down.
TTTGACGGACAAGGTCACTATACATATGGCAGTCAAAGCTCTTATAGTGGTGGCGGAGATGGATATTATGGCGGAGATGGCGGTTATACAGGGACTTACCAAGTCGTTGGTAATAAAGGAGTTATTTTGACAGCTTCTGACGGATCTCAATACCGGGTAGCCATTTATTTTGTGCAAGATTCCGGAGAAATAACCGAATTGAAATATGATGGTGTGGTCTATGGTAAAAGCTTATGTGAATGATTATGCAATCCAAAATTACGTATAAAAATAACCGAACAATTTAAAAATAATAAACATGCTACATATCATGATAAGTGTTATAATTACAAGTTAAAAAAAGAATAATTTGTAAATATGACAGTAGATATGCACCACCAAATAGAAAAAATAATTATAATACAAAAAGGCTACCCGTTTGGATAGCCTTTTTGTATGTTATAAAGGAGCACTCCTTATGCTTCAACCGGAATGATTGAAATATAAGATTTACCGCCTTTTTTCTTTTCAAATTTCACAATACCGTCAATAGCGGCGTGTATTGTGTGGTCTTTTCCCATAAAAGTATTTTTGCCGGGGTGATGTTTAGTGCCCCGTTGTCTTACGATGATATTTCCGGCAACGGCTGTTTGTCCGCCGAAAATTTTAACACCGAGTCGTTTACTTTCGGATTCTCTACCGTTCTTAGAACTACCTACACCTTTCTTATGAGCCATAATATTATAGTTTTAGTGTTTTTATAAATAATCTAATGATTAAGAACGACCTCCGTCGAGTTCGTCTTGCCATTTTTTCAATTCGTCCCATTTACCGGCTGCGGCCAATTCGGCTTGTTTAGGCCAGGTTTCGGGATTGTGCATTGCATAACGTTTTCCACCTTTTTCCAAAAGGATTTCACGTATCTTATCAGGATCGGCTTTGGCCAGTTTGGCAAAAGTTTCGTAACCGGCTTCTGCCAATATAGAAGCGATTTTCGGGCCAACACCTTCTATTTTCTTTAAGTCGTCTGCTTTAGCTGTTTTTTTGGCAGCCGTTTTTTTTGCAGGTTTCTTTTCTTCTTTAACCGCTGCTACTTTTTGAGGGGCAGCATCTTGTTTAGGGCTAGCTGCTTTTTTGGCGGCAGGTTTGGCTTTAGTTGCTTTTTTCTTATCCGATTTGAAACCGGAAGCAATAACATCTTCTACAACAATCTCAGTCAAATATTGACGGTGACCATTTTTCTTTTTGTAACCTTTTCTGCGTTTTTTCTTAAAAACGATAACTTTGTCACCTTTTAAGTGACGAAGGATTTTAGCTGCTACAGCTGCTCCTTCAATAACCGGGGCGCCTATGGTTATTTTGCCATCGTTGTCCAAAAGTAATACGTTGTCAAAATTAACAACGTCTCCTTCAGCACCGGGTAAACGATGTACAAAAACCTTTTGGTCTTTGGAAACTTTGAATTGTTGCCCTGCTATTTCTACAATTGCATACATAATTCTGTTATTTTTAATTTTTTAAGTTTGCAAATATACATAAAATATTCATATAATGAAACCCGGGCCTTTAAAAATCTACATTTTTAAATAAAAATCACGCGTCAAATTTATATATTTTGTAGTGTATTTATGTCTGGTAATTTCAATAATTAACTCTTCCGTTTGTAAGGGTTCAAAATATGCTTGCAGTGTTACCAATATTCGTTTGATTTTTGCCTGTTTATGTCCTTTAACATAAGTCATTTTTGTAATAAATAAACCGGCTTTTTGGGCTATTGAAAGCAATTCGCTTTCTTTATCAAAGGGTAAAATCATAAATAGCTTACCGGTTGGTTTTAAAAGTAATGCCGATTTATAAATTAAATCTTGCAAGTTTAAATGGATGGTATGCCGGGCGATATTACGTTTGGCACCGGTGGCAGGTATTGTTTCCGTAAAAAAAGGCGGATTAGAAACAATAACGTCAAACAAAATTTCGGGTGCAAAAGTTTTAAAATCTTCTTCAATTATATGTAACCGTTCTTTCCAAGGAGAGATGTCAAAATTATAACCGGCTTGACGGGCTGCTGTCGCATCCAATTCAACAGCAAAGATTTGTGCATTTTTATTTTTTTGAGCAGCCATTAGTGCTATTAATCCTGTCCCTGTGCCTACATCCAAGATGGTTTGCGCCGGGGAAAATTGACTCCAAGCTCCTAACAAAACACCGTCGGTTCCCACTTTCATGGCAGCCTCATCTTGATATACATCAAATTGTTTAAAGCGAAATAAAGAATGATATTTTTTCAAGGAATTTAAATGATAGAATACAATTTATTTTTTGTAAATATCTAAAAGGCCTTCCGGGGTATCAAAAATAAGTTGTTTTTTTTCGCGGTCCACTTTTTCTATAAACCGGTCTGATACCGGAATGAGAATTTCATTTTTTTGGTCATCTTCAATAATAAAAAAAGCTTGAGGTGCCAAATCGTTTATGGCTTTTATAAAACCTATTTTACCATAATTTTTATCTACAGCTTCAAATCCGATTACTTCGTGAAAATAAAATTTATTACCCGTGAGTTCGGGCAAACTGTTTAAAGGTAAGTAAATAGACTTGCCAATGAGAGCATCGGCTTCTTCCATATTGTTAACATCTTCAAAATCGAGTCGTAGTGTAGTAGCTTTGTGCAGACGACTGTTATTTAAAAAAAAAGGAATCAGTTTTCCTTTTGACTCAAGGAAAACCGATTCCAGATTTTCATAATTTTCAGGTTCGTCGGTATCAATTTTAGCTAATAACTCTCCTTTGATACCATATTTTTTTACGATTTTACCTAAATAATAAGCGTCTTCTTTTTTCATTAAAAGGCTTACTCTTCTGTTTTTTCTTCCGTAGCAGTTGTGCCGGCTGCTTCTTCAATGGTTTGTTCCGATTGTAAAGCTTCTTCTACAGCATCTGCAGGTGTTTCTGCAGTTGCTTCGGCTTGTTCGGCTTCTGCAATAATTTCGGCATTAGCAGCTTTTTGTGCTGCGGCACGTGCTTGGTTAATTGCTTTTTCTTTTTCTAAACGTTCGGCACGTTCTTTGGCACGGGCTGCATTTACTTCATCTTGATGTGCTTTAATTTTAGCTTCTTTTTCTTTAAGCCAAGCTTGGAATTTTTTTTCAGCTTCTTCTTCACTAAAAGCACCTTTTTTAACACCGACCAACAAGTGTTTTTTTAGCATTGCGCCTTTATATTTTAAAATAGCGCGAGCCGTGTTGGTAGGTTGTGCACCTTTAAATAACCATTCGACGGACTTGTCGATGTCTAAAGTGATTTCTGCAGGCACTTTTGTAGGGTTGTAAGTTCCTAATTTTTCTAAGAATTTACCGTCTCTTTTAGCACGAGAATCGGCGGCTACAATCCAATAAAAAGGTTTACCTTTTTTTCCGTGTCTTTGTAATCTGATTTTTACAGGCATAACTGTTTGATTTTGTGGGGTTCCCGACCCCGGTTAATTTTAATTTTCTGAATGGCAAATATATAAAAAAAAATAGAGTAAACAATATTAATGCTAATTTGCTTTTTTATTTATAGTTTTAAAAAATTTTTTGTGATAAAAATTAGGCTTAAAACTAAAATAAAGATAAAACGACGTTAAAAAATTAATATATTTGCATATATATTAACAAAAAAATAATTTACTATGAGTATGTATCAAGAGTTTAAAAAATTTATCATGGGTGGCAATGTTATTGAATTTGCCGTAGCCGTGATTATGGCCGGTGCTATCGGTATGGTAGTTAAGGGTTTTGTCAGTATGATTGTGATGCCTTTTGTCAGTCATTTTACAGGAGGTGTAAGTTTTAAAGAATGGAAAATAGTGCTGGATGAAGCCGTGGTTGATGCTGCCGGAAAGGTGGTAAAACCGGAAAATGCCATTATGTATGGGCAATGGATTGATACCATTATCAATTTGCTGATTGTAGGTTTGGTAATGTTTTTAATAGTCAAAGCTTATAATAAAATGAAAAAACAAGAAGAAGAGGCGCCCGCTGCACCACCGGAACCAACCAAAGAAGAAGTTTTATTAACGGAAATTAGAGATTTATTAAAAAAATAATTTTTTTCAATTTCAAAATTTAAAGTGTGCTTTTTTAAGCGCACTTTTTTTATGATAATAATTAAAACTACAGATTTATAGGGCTTTTTAGATCAAAAATCATCCTATAGGGTGATACTTTTTCATTACTACGGGTGTATTACAAATATTCAATGATATATACTTTTACACTTATAAAAACCAAAAATTACAGCCTTATGAAAAAATATCTTTTATCCTTGATTATGCCTTTGACTTTTTTTGTTGTTAGTTGTAACAATGCTCAAAATCAATCCTTGCAAACTAAGGCTTCAAATATAAGTAAAACTACCATAAAACGTTATGAAGTTCCTTCCGGTATGGTTACATATAATACTGTAATAAAAGGAAAAGTAATGGGATCTACCATTGACGGATCCGGAACTCAAGAATTATATTTTAAGGACTGGGGGAATGTTGAACTAAAAAAAGAAGATGAAAAAAAAGTAACTCATATTAATATTTTCGGCCAAAAGAAAACCGAAGTTGATGAAACACATACCATCAACAAATTGGACAACGGTAAGAGTTATAGTGTAGATATGAAAAATAAAATCATTTATGTCAGAGATGATCCGGCTATGGCTATGATTAAAACTTTTAATGACGGAGATGCCGTAAAGACGGGCGAAAAAATGTTAGAATCCATCGGTGGAAAAAAAATAGGCAAAGAGAAAGTCTTAGATTATATGTGTGATGTGTGGCAAATTCCCGGAGGTAAACAATGGATTTATAAAGGGGTGCCTTTAAAATTAGAAATGACGATGATGGGTATTACGACTACCCAGTCGGCTACCAAAGCAAAATTTGGCATTAACGTGCCTGATAAATACTTTAAGCTACCCGATTATCCTTTGCAAGAAATAGAGAGTTTTGATATTGATGACAATAATAAACAAAGCAAACAGAATACGGCTATTTTAAAAAAAATGAGTTTTGAAGATTATAAGAAATTAATCAAACAAAAAGATCCGGAAGCTTTTAAAAATATGAGCAAAGAAGAATTGAAAATGAGTTATCAATTGATGCAAAAAATGGCTCAACAAATGGGACAGTAGGATTTTGAATGTAAAAACACTCAAAATAAATAAACACTTTATGCATTAAAATATACCGTTTATAAAATTAATTGTTCCATTTATACATTTATAAAAAATAAGAATCAATCAAACATTAACTTTGAATAAAATATTAACATTTAAACTATAATTATTATGAAAAAGTTTACCCTTTTTACTTTATTATTCGGCTTCATATTTGGTATGAACGCCCAATTGGATTATTACACACTGGCGCAGGATGATAATCCGTCCTATCCTGATGTGTCCAGTTCTGCAACAACTCTTTACACAACCGGAGACGATGAAGAAACTACCGGAGTGCCTATCGGATTTGATTTTTATTATAGAGGTACTATGTATAATACCTGTACTATTGGTGTAAATGGTGCTATTTCATTTACCGAGAGTCAAATTTCTACTGCTAATGATTTGGCTTCTACCGGCTCAGGTAGAGTAAATATGATTGCCCCTTTATGGGATGATTTAAAATTATATGCCAGCAATAACGGTTATATAGCTTATGAAACCACCGGAACGGCACCAAATAGAGTTTTTACGGTATCATGGAAAAACATATCACATTATGGAGATGAGACTCATGATATGAGTTTTATTTTAAAATTGGAAGAAACGACCAATAATATAGTTTTTTACTATGGACATATCGATTCGGGCACAAATTTAAGTGCTTCTATCGGAATGAATGCTTATGATGGTACTACTACTACCTTTATGAGTGTAACGCCGGGCAATCCTCCATCCACTTCAAGAACCACTGCTAATAATGCCATTGATGAGAGTGGTTTCCCTGCCATTGATCATTATACCTTTACTTTTAATCATGCCTATAACGATTGGGATTTTCACGCCTTGCCCATCACTTTAGCAGCGCCTCGAGACACAACACATCCTAGTTATTATGTCAATAATAATGGTGCTACCAACTCTCACGGTAGTGAACCTACTTGTGCCAACTTCCAAGGAGGTGATGTTTGGTTTAAATTTGTAGCGCCTACAACCGGTGCCGTTAATATCATTAGACAAACGGCAGGTGGAATAGGTGTCTTAGGATATGCACTTTACCACAATGATTATTCTTCTACAGTTGAATATTGTAATAGTATTTCAGATGTTAGTTCAAGTTTGAATAAAAGATATTTAATTAAAGATTTGGTAGCCGGTGATACTTATTATTTAAGAATGTGGGATTATAATAACAACGATTTCGGTATTGCCCAATTTTATTTGGAAACTATTGAAGTCAATGATGAAGCTGCCAATGCCAAAACAATTACAGTTCAACCGGAAAATAGCAGTATGTTTATATTAACATTTGCCAATAATACTTATGCTACAAGTTCTGAGGATATTAACGGCACACCTTCATGTGGCGGTTATTCCGGCGGTGATTTATGGTATAAATTTACAGCAACATCTTCAGGAGAAATAAAAGTAGTTCATACAGATACTCAAGAAGACTGGTCATCTTTAGCTTTTGCTGTTTATGACTCGCCTACTTCTGATACGGCTCTTGATTGTCATAGTATTTATTTAGGCAACACTCCTCCCTTTGATACACCTGTTGTATCCGGTCTTACCGACGGTCAAGATTACTGGCTCAGAGTTTGGGATTGGGGAGATAATGATATAGGTAGCAGTGGCGCTTTCTATTTAACCGATAATACTGTTGGTATTGAAGATTATGAAAGTTTAAGCTTCAAATTTTATCCTAACCCTACTACGGATATATTAAATGTTTCAGCCGGTGATAATATTGATTTGATTACTTTGACCAACTTATTAGGTCAAGAAGTAAGACGTTTGCAACCGGCTCAAAATAAAGTAAGTATAAATGTTTCCGACTTACAAAAAGGTGTTTATTTAATGAATGTTAAAATAGGGGATAAGACCTCTACGGTAAAAGTTATTAAAAACTAAACCATCCTTAATGTAAATTAAAAAAAGCTGCTCATACCGGGCAGCTTTTTTAATGAAACAAATTTAAAGCTAAAAACAATAGCAACTTCTGCTTTGCCCGTTATCATTGTCAAAACGAGGATTGACAATACTGTTGTAAATAGATCCGAAAGAATAACTTAAACCGATGCTGAAATAATACTCATAACCGGATTGTAATTGTTTTTGTGCCAATAGGGTTTCTTCAAGACTCAAGTTGCCGGCAGCTACATTGACTTGGTCGTGTTGTATGCCATAATAAGCGTGTGTATTAAAGTCCAAGCCTTTGGTTAATCTTAAATTGGTGCCCAAGTTAAACCCGACAGCATATAAATTTAAGTCGTGCAAATAGCTTTGGTAATCTATACCGGCATATATACTGCCCCATTTTTTAACAATATTTCCGTTGAGCAATATTTTACCTTGTCCAAGCAACTCTTCGGAGCGGTTATAAATGGTTTTTTCAAAATAGGTGTTAAAAATACCGCCAAATTTTGTTGTTAATACCAAGCTTTTACTTGCCGATTCTTGGTAAGGAAAGAAACTGTATTCCACTCCGCCGTAAGCTGCAAATGACCGGTCGTAATTTCTATATTTTGAGCGGGTAAAATTGCCGAAAACACCATAAGACCAATGTTGATTTACGCCCCAAACACGATAAGAATTAATGTTGAAATATTCTTGATCCGAGGTAATATCTTCTCCGTTAAAAGTGTAGCGGTTATGTCCATTATTATAATTTAATGCAAACGAAAATTTATTTTTTTCTTCCACTTTGGTTGCTTTGGCATAAACACTTAAATTGCGGTTGCCCGAATTACTATCGCCGTTAAACCAGGCGTGACTACCTATTTTAAAAACCCAATGATGCCATTTATCTTTGACTTTTTTTTGGGTGTCATCTATATTGAGTTTTATAGCCAGCTTGTCTGACAAACCCGCTTGATACCAAAACCGGACCAATCCCAATTTTAAATATTGTAGAAGTTTTTGTCTGATTTGCTCAAGAGTGCTATCGGTGCTGACAGAAAAATCATAGGTTTCGTTAATATTTTTAAAATCATTTTGTCCTATAAATTTCAGATGAAATTTTTGACCGCCACTACCGTTTTGTTCAGACAGAACAATAATGTGAACATCTGCAAAATTACGATCGCGCACAAAATCCACGCCTTTTAAATTTTGTTTGAGATAGGTTTCTTCACAAGTGCCGGTTTGGCAATCGTAAAAAATTTTAACTTTTGATGTTTGAGACCATATAACCAGACTTTGCAAAAATAAAATAGTCAGAAATAGTTTTTTCATAATAAGTATTTTAATTTAATGATGTAATAATTACCCAAATGTTACACCTTTTAAGTATAAAATTAAAATAACTTATTCAGGCTGTTTCTATAAAAACAAAAAGAGCAGACAAAAATTGCCTGCTCTTTAATATATTTTTAAACACCGGTTTATTTTTTATCGGTATTTTTTTTCTTTTTTGACAATTGATCGGCTAATAAAATGGCATTGTAAACATTAACCATTTTGCCCGATTTGCTTAAAGAGTCAAAATTAACCAATTTGGGATCACCTTTATAATCGTCTTCTTCGGGTTTGATAACCTTTATTTGCGGTGATAATCCGGAGTCCATGATAATATGTTTTACTTCGGAAGCGGTTAGCTCGGGAAAACGTGAGCGGATCAAAGCGGCCACTCCGGCTACATCAGGTGAAGCCATGGAAGTGCCTTGCAAAAACTTGTATTCGCTAAAAGGAACGGTAGCGTAGATTTTTTGTCCGGGGGAGAAAATATCTACGGTTTCTTTACCATAGTTACTAAATGAAGCCACCATATTGGCACCGTAATTGGGTCCTATGGCACCTACATTTAAGAAGTTGTCTGATATTTCTTTGCCTTTTACATCACCGTCATTGGGGTAAGATATTTTAGCACCGTATTGGTCCATATCTTTACCGTCGTTACCGGCGGCATTAACGATAAGAACATCGTGGTCGGCGGCATATTTAATAGCATCCCAAACCCAATCTTTGTGAGGGCTGTAATATTTACCAAAACTGGTATTGATTACTTTAGCACCATTGTCAACGGCATAGCGAAAAGCCAAAGCTATATCTTTGTCATATTCGTCACCGTCGGGGACAGCTCTTACCGGCATAATCAATACATGATCAGCAACACCATCGCCACCAATACCGTTGTGACGCACTTGAGCAATAATACCGGCCACGTGTGTGCCGTGCAGTTCGTCGGCTTTGGGCGGAATGACGTTGTTGTTGCCATAATTGCGGTCATTGATATTGTCGGGGTCGTCTCCTTGTATACGTCCGTTAAAATCTATATTCAAATTATATTTTTCTTGACCTTCAACATAATCTTTAAAACCTTTTAAGGCTTCGGTATTTAAACCGGCCAAATACATTTGTTTGGCTTGGTTCAGCATAGAATCATCCGCTTTGAGGTTTTTGACGGCCTCTTTGGTCAATTTGTCGGTTTTAAGAGCTTTTTTTAATAATTTTTCGGCATTTTCGGCCATTGCCGCCAGTTTTTCATAACGGTTTTTAAGGCCTTTTAAATGTTCCAGTTTTTTATTCAAGTCTTTTTCTGCCCGTTGATACATTTCGAACATTTCGCGGTCTTCGGGAGCAATATCTGCAATAGATTTATCTTTCCATTGTTTGCGATATTTGGCTACAATACGGGTCATTTCCAATTGTTCCGGGCCGGCCATTTTGCCGTCTTTAGCACCTAAAAAGTTCCATCCGTGAACATCATCGACATAACCATTGTTATCATCATCTATACCATTGCCGGGGATTTCACCTTTGTTGGTCCAAATGATATCTTTGAGGTCGGGGTGGTTGATGTCTATACCGGCATCGACTACTGCCACAATTACCGTTTGGGCAGGCTTGTCTTTGAGTAGTTCTTTATAAGCTTTTTCGGTGCTCATGCCGGGCATGTGGCTGTCAAACGGATTGGTATGTTGCCAATTTTTGAGGTCTTCTTCCTTGTATAAAGAGGCGAATTTTTGTGGTAAAGCTTCCGGAGCTTTAGTTTGCGCTTGGGCTGTAACCGGTTCTTTATTAACGGCTTTTTGAGTTGACCCGCAACTTGCTAAGGTCAATCCGGCAGCCAATGTCAAACCTAATAATCTAGTTTTATTCATAACTGTTTTTTTATTTTAAAATTAATCAAATATTTCGTCAAATTTATAAATTTTATCCAATCTAACACCTTTTTCGGTGTGTTTTAATGTGCAAAGTTCGTGATAAGGGTCGTGTTCTAAAAACAAGAGCCACTTTTCGTCGGCAGCACGACTAAAAATTTCTTGTCGTTCGTCCAGGGTTAATAAAGGACGTGTGTCATAACCCATAACATACGGCAAGGGAATATGTCCTACGGTAGGCAGTAAATCGGCCATGTAAACTATTTTATGACCTTTATAATTGAGCACCGGCAACATTTGTTTTTCGGTATGGCCGTCCACAAATAAAATATCAAAATTTAATTCGGAACTAAAAGTTTGCCGGCCGCTGTTGGGTGTATCAACAAAATCAAGTTGACCGCTTTCTAACAAGGGTTGGATATTTTCGGGTAGAAAACTGGCTTTTTCGCGCGGGTTGGGATTGACAGCCCAATGCCAATGTTTGTCGTTGGACCAAAATTTGGCATTTTTAAAAGCCGGTTCGTAATAGCCTTTTTTATGGCGGACAATAGAACCGCCACAATGGTCAAAATGCAGGTGGGTCATAAATACATCGGTAATATCGTCGCGATGGAAGCCGAGTTTATTAAGGGTTTCATCAAACAGATTTTGCTTACTGGGCTTGTAGTAACTAAAAAATTTATCCGATTGTTTGTTGCCCATGCCGGTATCTATCAATATTAACCGGTTGCCGTCTTCAACCAGTAGGCTACGGGTGGTCATTTCAATCAGGTTGTTTTCGTCTGCCGGATTGGTGCGCTGCCAAATAACTTTGGGCACTACACCAAACATAGCGCCACCGTCCAGCTTAAAATCGCCGTGAGAAACAGGATATAATTTCATAAAAAATACTTTATTACGCAAGATACGTAATTCTGCTTTAAATAGGTATGTTGTTAAGATTGTTTTAAGAAAAAAAAGCGCTTTTTAATCGTTTTTTTTAATACTTTTACACCACAAATCAGATATATGAAAGCAGCTGTTTTTCCCGGTTCTTTTGATCCTATTACATTAGGACATAAAGATATCATTGACCGAGCTTTACCACTTTTTGATAAATTAATCATTGCTATTGGGGTCAATGTAGATAAAAAATACATGTTTGATACGGCTACCCGTATGAAAATGATTGAAGCGGTATATGCCGGTGAGCCTAAAATAGAAGTAACCAAATATGAAGGTTTGACAGTGGATTTTTGTCATGCCAATAAACTACATTTTATTTTAAGAGGCTTGCGCAATCCGGCGGATTTTGAGTTTGAAAAAGCTATTGCACAAACCAACCGGAAGTTAGGGCAAATAGAAACGGTTTTTTTATTGACCGGCCCTGAGACTTCGTTTATTAGCAGTAGTATTGTGCGGGATATCTATCGTAACGGTGGTGATATTTCGGCTTTGGTGCCTACAGAAATTATGAAATTTATTTCTTAGCATTATGATTCGCTTCCTTAAATTTGGTTAATTAACCACCGAAGACACCGAAGGAGCACCAAAGGTAGATATATAGGTGTTTAGATATTAATAAACTTAGGTGTAACCCGCAGGGTCTTGGGTTCCTTGGGTGGTTTAAAGATTAACCACCGAAGACACCGAAGGAGCACCAAAGGTAGATATATAGGTGTTTAGATATTAATAAACTTGGTTGTAACCCGCAGGGTCTTAGGTTTCTTGGGTGGTAAAAAAAATAAAAATGGAAATAACGAAAACTTATTTAACCGATTTGATTTATAAAGTTACAGGAGCTGCTATTGAAGTTCATAAACAGTTAGGTCCGGGTTTATTAGAAAGTGTTTACCAAAAATGTTTGGCAAAAGAATTATTTTTAAGAGGCATCCGTTTTCAACAAGAAATAGTTGTTAGAGTTGATTATAAAGGTATAAACTTAGATACAGAATTACGATGTGATTTTTTAATAGAAAATGTTTTACCGGTTGAGTTAAAAGCAGTTGAAAGTATTTTGCCTGTTCATGAAGCACAAATCTTAACCTATATGAAATTATTAGAAGCCCCCAAAGGTTTGTTAATTAATTTTAATGTGGTAAATTTATATAAAGAAGGACAAAAAGCATTTGTTAATGAATTATATCGAAAATTACCGGAATAACAAAAAAATAAATATCTTAGACGACTCAAAAATTAGGGTGTCTTAGGTGGTTTAAGAAGAACAACCACCGAAGACACCGAAGGAACACCAAAGGTAGATATATAGGTGTTTAGATATTAATAAACTTGGTTGTAACCCGCAGGGTCTTAGGTTTCTTGGGTGGTTTAAAGATTAACCACCGAAGACA
>JAMOMQ010000032.1 GCA_027066995.1 Flavobacteriales bacterium | reverse complement strand
TTTGGCGACAAAAATTAAAAGCCGGCAATCGTCAGATTTGTTTTGATAATTTGTCATCGGGTTTATACATTTTCAGTATTTCACAAACAAACCGGTATTTTTTGCAAAAAATTATTATTCCATAAAAAAATCGCCAATTGGCGATTTTTGTTAATTTTCTTCTTGTTTTTCTTGTTCAGTCGTTTTTTGCTCTTCTTCTTTTTGAGCCAAAAATTCTTTTAAGACACCGGTGTCTTGCAAAATGTTATACCATTGCACAATTTTTTTTATATGAGAAGGATATACGCGGTCTTCATCATAATCGGGTAAAATATCTTTAAAAAATGCTTCTAATTCCTTTTTGTTGGATTTGTGGTCAATGGCAGGACCATAGTCTTGTTTTTCGGCTATTTTTTTAAAAACTTCCCAAAGCGGAACCTCTTCATCATAGGTATAAATGGCAATTTCATCTAAAGCGGATATGCCGGTAAAGGGTGCCATTACTCTTTTTTTGTCTTTTAATGATTCGGCTATTATGCCTGATTTAGTGCTGGTCAAAAGTTTGAATAAGCCACTTTTTCCGGAAATGTTGATGATTCTAAATGTTGTCATATATTTTATTTTTTTATTTAAACTCAATTATTATTCCAAAGGAAACAATTTTATTACATTTTAATTTCAAATTTAACTTTTAAAAGGTAAAACCGGTCAATATAAGGGTCGAAAATATAAAAATACCGTATCTTTGAAAAAAATAAGCACAAAGATAAAATGAAATTTTTACACATCATATTTTTATTGATTTTTTTTATGTCTTGCCAGTCTAAAGATGTCAAAATACCGGTTAACGACAATCCGGGCATACACGAAGTATGGGACAATTCGCCCATATATATACTAATGCAAGTGGACGGCCAAGATACTATAGCGGATGTTAAATTAGGGCAAACCGTGTCTACTACCAAATGGTTGGTGGCTGCTGACAGAAGGCTGAGTTTAAAGCAATTGCGACCGGCATTGGATAAAGTGCTAAAAAAAAGACATAAAAAATCAATACATTCCGATGGGAAGGGGCGCTTGTATTTAAGTTATCTTGATAGTGTGCAACAAAAAGTCTCGTTTGTTGAGGCGTCAAATCTTAAATTAATGCCCGAATATTTTACTTCAAAAAGCTATTTTAAACAGTATAAACAAGCCGATAAAGATTTTGATAAGATACATCTAAAAGTATTTTCAAAACAATTTGTGCTTAATGATAGTGTGAATTGGCCGGGAAATCTATCAAAACAAGACTTGTCAAATCATATAAAACTATGGAGTAAGGAACAAAATTTGAGACATCCCAAGCTTTATCTTAACTTTGATGAAGCATTATCTTATAATCGTTTTTTAGATTTATATACTTTTTTTAAAAATGATAGCCTGTCAATGATACAATTAAGTCCGAAAATTTTTATCTTTACACCATAAGTTATTAAAATGTTAGATTTTATCCATTTTAGAATTTTAGATTTCATCGATATATTTTTGGTGGCTTTGATGCTATACTATTTTTATAAGCTAATCAAAGGCACTGTTGCCATTAATATTTTTATTGGTATTGCTATTTTGTATTTGATTTGGTTATTGACCAAGTCATTGCAAATGAACTTGTTATCAGAATTTTTGGGCAAATTTTTGGGGGTTGGTGTATTGGCTTTAATTATTGTTTTTCAACAAGAAATCAGGCGTTTTTTACTAATGATAGGTTCTACCAAGTTCAGTCCGTCCGGTAAGTTGATGGACAAATTGGGATTTAAGCAAATGCATACATCCGAAACCGATGTAGAGGCCATTGTTAAAGCTGTTAAGAATTTTGCCAAAACCAAAACGGGAGCTTTAATTATCATTAAACGAAATTCTAATCTCGATTTTTTAAAACAAACCGGCGATGTCATGGATATAGAAGTAAATACGCCTATATTGGAAAGCATATTTTTTAAAAACTCGCCATTGCATGACGGAGCCGTTATTATAGAGGGTAACAAAATTACCGCAACAAGAACCGTTTTGCCTATTTCGGGCGAAATTCGTCTGCCGCAAACTTACGGTTTACGGCATAGGGCAGCCATTAGTATTACCAAAAACACCGATGCGGTAGCTTTGGTTGTGTCTGAAGAAACCGGTAAAGTGTCATATGTCAAAGAAGGGAAATTTGTCCCCTTTAAAACCTATGACGATTTGGTGCAAATTATCAAATATGACTTGCATTAATATAATTTTGATTGTTTATAAATAAAGCTTACTTTTGCATTTTTAAAACAAAAATGAAAGAAATCCGACTTCACGACAAAACCTTTGTCCCTTATATCAATAAGGATAAAATAGCGCAGGCCATTGCCAAATTATCATCGCAAATAGATGATTATGCACAAGACGAAACTATCGTTTTTGTTGTGGTTCTCAAAGGCTCGTTTATTTTTGCCGCAGATCTGGCTAAGTCTTACAATAAAAACGCCATATTTGAGTTTTATCGTTTAAAATCTTACGAGGGGACTACATCTACCGGTAATGTCCAAATTTTGGTGGACATAGATGATGAATTAATCAAAAATAAAAAGGTGGTTGTCATCGAAGATATAGTAGATTCCGGTAACACACTCGAAAAAATTATAGAAGAATTAACAAAAAAACAACCGGCGGACTTAAAAATTGCCACCTTGTTTTATAAACCCAAAGCTTATACCAAAGATTTTAAAATCGATTTTGTAGGTATGGAAATCCCCAATGATTTTATTGTAGGTTATGGCTTGGATTATAATGAATTAGGAAGAAACTTACCAGAAATATATAGATTAAAAGAAGAAAAAATGATTGATTTCATACTATTTGGCCCTCCCGGTGCCGGAAAAGGCACACAAGCCCAAATATTAAAAGATAAATTAGGTTTGACCTACATAGCCACAGGCGATTTGTTTCGCCATCATATCAAAAATCAAACACCGCTCGGTCAAAAAGCCAAGTCGTATATTGATAAAGGTGATTTGGTTCCCGATGAAATTACCATTGATATGATTAAAGAAATTATTTCCGATCCTAATATCAAGGGCATTATATTTGACGGATTTCCGCGAACGGTGAAACAAGCCGAATTTTTAGATAAGTTAATGGCCGAAAAAGGTTTGATTATTGACGCTTTAATAGCTTTGAATGTGCCTGAAGAAAGATTGATTAAACGCTTGCTGCAACGTGGACAAACCAGTGGACGTTCCGATGATAACGAACAAACCATTAAGCATCGGTTGGATTTATATCACCAAAAAACGGAACCGGTCAAAGAATATTATAAAAAACAAAATAAATACCATGAAGTGCATGGTGTTGGAACTATTGAAGAAGTTAATCAACGTCTGTTGGATGTGATAAACAGTATAAAATTACGTTCTTAATATCGCCTTTTCTCTTAAATTATGACCGAAGGTAATTTTACAGATTATATTAAAATCCATGTTAAATCGGGTCATGGAGGTAAGGGCTCTGCCCATTTACGACGTGAAAAATACATTCCCAAAGGTGGCCCCGACGGTGGCGATGGCGGTCGTGGAGGTCATATTATTATCCGTGGCAACAAAGACTTTTGGACTCTTTATCATCTAAAATTTAAACAACATTTTAAAGCCGAAAAAGGTGGAGACGGCAGCGGACAGCGGTCTACGGGCAAGGATGGTGCTGATGTGTATATTGATGTGCCATTGGGAACGGTTATTAAAGATACCGAAACCGGAGAAACCATTGGTGAAATAACCCAAGACGGTCAGGAGATAATTGTTGCCAAAGGGGGCAAAGGCGGTAAAGGCAATTGGCATTTTAAAACCGCTACCAACCAAACACCACGCTATGCGCAACCGGGTTTGCCCGGAGAAGAACGTGATTTGACTCTGGAATTAAAATTGTTGGCAGATGTAGGATTGGTAGGTTTTCCCAACGCCGGTAAGTCCACTTTGTTAAGCAAATTGACTGCAGCCAAACCCAAAATTGCCGATTATCCTTTTACAACGCTCAAACCGAACCTTGGTATTGTTTCTTATCGCGACGGACGTTCGTTTGTAATGGCAGATATACCCGGAATTATTGAAGGAGCCGCCGAAGGCAAAGGCTTGGGACATTATTTTTTAAGACATATTGAACGTAATTCAAATCTCTTGTTTATGGTGCCGGCCGATGCCGATGATATTCAAAAAGAATATGAGGTATTGCTTAATGAGTTAAAAAAATACAATCCGGAATTGCTCGATAAAAAACGTATTTTGGCCATATCCAAATCTGATATGTTAGATGAAGAACTCAAAGAAGAAATTGCCAAGGATTTACCCAAAGATATCCCGCATATTTTTATTTCTTCTTATACCGGAGAAAATTTAGACCGGCTCAAAGATTTGCTCTGGAAAGAATTAAATACGTAATCTGAAAATTATTTTAATTGAAAGTTTTACTTTTAGATACCAATCATCCGTTGTTAAAACAAGGATTGCTTGATTTAGGTTTTCAAGTAGATGAGAATTATACCGCTTCAAAACCGGAAATTGAAAAAATCATCGGTGATTATGATGGTATCATTATCCGCAGTCGTTTTCCTATTGACCGTTCTTTTTTACAAAAAGCAAAAAAACTTAAGTTTATTGGTAGGGTTGGTGCCGGATTAGAAAACATAGACATTGATTTTGCACACAAACAAGGCATTCGACTTTTTAATGCACCCGAAGGCAATCGTAATGCCGTTGGTGAACATGCTTTGGGACTGATATTAAACTTGTTTAACAAAATCTGTAGTGCAGACAGCGAAGTGCGTAGCGGTATATGGCAGCGCGAAGCAAATAGAGGTGTGGAACTCGATGGCAAAACCATAGGAATTATTGGGTACGGCAATATGGGCAAGGCTTTTGCTCGAAAATTACGGGGGTTTGAGGTGGAAGTATTGGCTTACGATATTAAACCTGACGTAGGCGATAAAAATGCGCGTCAAGTTGAGTTGGCAGAACTTTTTGCTAAAACAGATGTGTTGAGTTTGCACGTGCCGCAAACTAATCTGACCCGTAAAATGGTGGATAAAGATTTTATAGACAAATTTCACAAAAATTTTTGGCTTATCAACACGGCACGGGGTAGTGTAGTGAACACTTCGGATTTAGTGCAAGCTCTTAAAAGCGGTAAAATACTAGGAGCCGGTTTAGATGTTTTGGAATATGAAAAATCTTCATTTGAAAATATGTTTGAAAATAATAACTTTCCTGAAGATTTTCAAACCTTGATACAATTGCCAAATGTAATTTTAACGCCCCATGTTGCCGGTTGGACTATAGAGAGTAAAGAAAAATTGGCACAAATCATTTTGGATAAAATTAGTAAGTTTGTCCGTTCCGAAGGAGTGCAGTAACGAGGAATCTCATCATTTATAGCAGTAGATTTCTCGCTATCGTTCTAAACGACGTGTGATATCGTTTTTTCAATTCATTAAATAATAAAAATACATGAAATATATGAAACCAAATAAAAAATTATTAGAAAGAAGTCAACATACATGTGAATTGTGTGGCAGTGATAAAGATTTACAATTATATACTGTAGCCCCTGAAAATCATCCGGATAACGAAATAATTGTTTGCAAAACCTGTTATGTTCAAATTGAAAATCCGGACCTAATGGATGTCAACCATTGGCGTTGTTTAAACGAAAGTATGTGGAGCGAAGTGCCGGCTGTGCAAGTCATGGCTTGGCGTTTGTTACACAGGCTTAATCATAAAGGCGAAGCTTGGGCGCAAGACCTGTTGGATATGATGTATTTGGATGATGAGACACAAGCTTGGGCCGAGGCTACCGGCGAAGGCAATATGGACGAGCAAGTAATTCATAAAGATAGCAATGGTGCTGTATTGCAAAATGGTGATTCGGTCGTTTTAATCAAAGATTTGAAAGTTGCCGGTGGTGGATTTACCGCCAAACGCGGCACGGCAGTCCGGCGTATTTCATTGGTAGCAGATAATCCCGAACATATAGAAGGCAGGGTAGAAGGACAGCAAATTGTTATCTTAACTAAATATGTAAAAAAAATTTAAAGTAACAATTTTAAGAGTTATTACCATAAACAAGGGCGTTGCCGGCCGGCAACGCCCTTGTTTATGGTAAAATCCTTGCACG
The DNA here is from genome assembly GCA_027066995.1 of Flavobacteriales bacterium. Taxonomy (GTDB): domain Bacteria; phylum Bacteroidota; class Bacteroidia; order Flavobacteriales; family Flavobacteriaceae; genus WGBX01. Next base: position 10,635 of record JAMOMQ010000032.1, on the reverse strand, counting down.
ATTATGATACTTGGATTTTCTTAACTTTCTTTTGTTCTTCTTCTTTTTTAGGGATAGTTATTTCTAACACACCGTTTTTGTAAGTAGCTTTAATGTTTTCAGTATCAAACATATCTTCGGGAATGGTAAAAGAACGTTGGAATTTTTCAAATCCGAATTCTTTTTTTACAAAGTTAGTGCCTTCTTCTACTTTTTCTTCTTCCTTGTGAGCAGAGATAGTCAATGTATTGTTTTCAACACTGATTTCAAAATCTTTTTTGCTCAATCCGGGAGCGGCAACATCTATGATAACTTCTTTGTCATTTTCTTTAATGTTTACAGCAGGAACAACATATTTTATATTGCTGTCAACCTTGGCTAATTGATTAGACAAAAATTCATCAAAGAATGATAAAATAGGATCATTTATCGGTTTTCTGACTACTGGTTTCATGTTTTTTAATTTTTAAGGGTTAAACGCACTTAACTTTTATCAAAATGAATACCAAATAAGAAGATGATGATTTTAATGTTCAAAATGTCATTTTTAAATGTCATTTTTTCATATTAAGCTGAAAAATATGCAGTCTAGTTTGCATACATCTTTTTACGATAATAATGATAGACGATGCTAAAAATGCCCAATAGGATTAAGGGGAATAAAAGATTAATCCATCGCCATTTGGACAATTCGGCGGTCAGTTTGTTTTGGTCTAACAAATGTAATTTGATATCTTTATTTTTTAAACTGATGACGCCGTTTTTATCCATCAAATAATCGACGGCATTGATTAAAAAAGTTTTGTTATCATAAGTCATTTTACTCCATTTGTCAAAACCCAAGGGGAGCGGCTTGCCTTTATCCGTTTGATTTTTAATAATATCACCGTCTGATATTACAATAAGCGCCGATTGTCCTTGATTAAGCGGTTGAGCAATTTTGATAGGTTTGACACGGTGGTTATAAGCAGACTTGAAAACACCTTCCAACAAGACGCCAAAAATTTGTGTTCCGGCGGTATATTGATTGATATCGGGTTTTTTGCCTATTTCATCAAAATTGATTTCGGTAGGGACACCAATCAACTGGGTTTTGGGTGAACTGGTCAGTAAAACGGTCTTTTTTATGGTATTTTTTAAGGTGTCGATAGGACTGACAAAGTCCAGTTTAACCATGTCCAAATTTTTTCCGATAACCGATTTTTTATTGGGTTGTGCCAATGGACTGTAAAACCAAGGAAACTGTTCCAATTGCGGCTTGTTGCCCACTTGTCCCACTTTTAAAACGACCGGCGCGGCAATCAAATCTTTAACCAATACCGGTTGGATGCGCACGCCATAATTAAAAAACAAGTCGGTGAGATTGAGTTCGGCATTTAGGGCATAAGTTTTACCACGATACATCAAGGTGTCCTTATGTGCTTTGACAGCATCTATGAGCCAGAGCATACGCCCCCCGTTCATTAAAAACTGATCTAATGCAAACTTTTCTTGGGCATTAAATTTTTCGGTTGGTTTGGCTACTATAGCCAAATCATAGTCTTGTAAGTCTTTAAGTGTTTTTTGGGGATTGGTTTGCAGGCTATCCAAGGTAAACGGTGCCAAACGGTATTTTTCACCTAGAGTCATTAAAAAATCGGCAATATGCAAATCGTCCAATTCGCCATTACCTTTGATAACGGCAATTTTTTGATGTTTACCGGCATTGATTAAATGCAAACCGTTGACCAAGGCATATTCCAAATTTTCAATACTTTTTTCAATCTGGTCATCCAAATTATTACTATATGAATCCGTTAATAAAGAGACCGGAATTTCTTTTTTGCCTTGCTTTATGATAGCCCAAGGGAATACCATTACTTGTTCCATTTTTCCGGATCGTCTTAAACTGATTTCGGAAGCTTGTAAACCTTTGTTAACCAATGATTTTATATAATCGTTGCCTTGTTCAACCGGATTGATAAATACATAATCTATATGTGAATTTTCTTGTTTAAAATCTTCCAGCAGATTTTCGGTTTCATTGGCCAAACGTTTAAAATAGGAAGGAAAGTCCCCTTTTAAAAACACAATAATTTGCACCGGTTGGGTGACATTTTTTACTACTTGTAAAGATGTTTTTGACAAGGTAAAACGCTTATCCCCTGTCATATCAATTTTATAATCAAAATGTTGTGCCAACAAATTAATGATTATTAAACCGGTAATAAAAATAATGATATGTTTATTTTGTTTGTTCATTTGCCAATTACTTATATCAGAGCCAGAATATTTTGATAGTCATTATCATTTAATGTGATATTCATGCCTTGCGGTTGGTTTTTTTGCCATAGCTTTAACAAACTTTGTTTATCGGTGCCGGTTAATCCTATATCTGAAAATTTAGTAGGTGCGTCAATCGTTTTGAAAAAGGTTTCAAAAATATGAATGGTATCCGGCGCGGATATGTTTTTTCCGGTAAGCAGATAACCGAGTTTTTGCAGGCGGTTTTCAATTTTGTATTGCATGGCTTTCATCCAAGCGGGAAAAATAATAGAAAGAGTTTGTCCGTGAGGTGTGTCCCATAACAGTGAGATGTGATGTGCTAAAGCATGGGTGCCCCAATCACCACTGGTAGCTCTACCATGCATGGTTGTGCCGTTTTCGGCTACTGTAGCAGTCCACATCATACGGGCACGCAAATCATAATCTGTTAAGTTATTGAGTAATTTTGGTGTGTAATCCATGGTCTCCAATATGTTGGCTGCTACAAAACGATCGGACAAGGGGGCGTCGCCACCTGAAAAAAAGGCTTCCAGACTATGTGCTATTAAATCTATTATACCATTAACCGTTTGATTTTTGGGGACGGTAAAAGTCCATGACGGATCTAAAAAAGAGGCTATTGGATACATTAACGGGTTGAAATACCCTATTTTTTCATGGGTTTCGTGATTTTGTATAACGGCCGCACCATTCATTTCGGTGCCGGTGGCAGCCAAAGTCAGCAGGGCAATCAATGGAATTTTTTTGACAGGTTTGGCTTCATGTTTCATAATGTCCCAAACCGGCAGGTTGTTGGCATAAGCCATATTAACCATTTTAGCTGTGTCAATAACACTGCCGCCACCCAGTGCCACTATAAAATCAATTTGTTCTTTTTGGGCTAAACTAACGGCTTTTTCGGCATCATCTACTATAGGGTTTGGTTTGATGCCCGAAAATTCAATAATACGCTTTCCTGATTTTTTTAAGCTGTCTACGACTTGTTGATAATAACCGTATTTTTTTACACTGCCTTGTCCGGTTAATAATAATACTTTTGATCCCAAAGATGAGATTTCTTTGGGCAATTGTCCCAAAACATTGTGGCCGAAATATAATTTAGTCGGATTGAAAGCGATAAAATTTTCCATCAGTTGATACGTTTTTTTAAAATAAAAGCGGTTAGCATCAAAAAGAATCCTGTAATACTTAACAGGTAAACTACTCCGGAGAGTTTAATCAAGCCTTTGACAAAATTCTGATAATGAAAATCGAGGCTTAGTTTTTTTAAAAATAAATCCAAGCCTCCCATCAGATTAAAATTACCCAAACCTTCAAAACCATAATAAAATAAAAATATTAAGAATAAACCGGTTAAAAAAGCGTTGACTTGATTACTGAACAAGGCGGAGCTAAACATACCGATACTTATCATAGCCCCAGTCAATAAGAATAGACCTAAATATGCACTGATTAAATTTTTGTAGTCTAAGGAGCCGTTAATACTTAAGTGAGCAATACTATAAACATAAACCAAACTTAAAATAAGTAAAATGAGTCCCATGGTCCAAATGCTTAAAAATTTACCCAAAACAATTTGTGTATAGGTTAGTGGTTTGGTCAATAGGGTTTCAATGGTGCCGGTTTTGAATTCATCGGAAAAACTACGCATAGTCAAGGCGGCCAAAACTAAAATCAATATCCATGGGGCTATACTGAAAAAAGGATATAGATCGGCAAAACGATAATTGGGCAAATAATAACTACCTTCGATAAACCATAAAAACAAGGCGGTTAATATGAAAAATAATCCCAATGACAAATAACCGATAGGAGAGGCAAAGGCCTGCTTAAGTTCTTTGAGATATATACTTTTCATATAAGTTTATTGTTTTATAGCAGTTGTTAAACAGTTAATTTTGGTCATATTTTTCCAATCCTAAGGTTTTGATGCCTTGATCAAAGATAATATCCACAGGTATATTGGCATCGTTGAGTTTTTGCAAATCTTGTTGTAATTGTGGCGATACTACACCTTTTTCTTTAATGAGTTTGGCAACTGCTTGGTAGTCACCGTCGCCTTGTAGTTTTAAGATTAAAGCGGAAAGTGATTTCATGGCGTCATACATTTTATCATAATTGACTTGATAAGTGCCGTCGGTATTGCGGGTAAAAGCCCCTTTGTCTTTAAAATAGTTAAAACGAATCATATTGGCAACACCATGGGCATCGGCAGCGCCAAAGCGAATACTACGGAATATACTGGCCATAAATGTCGTCATATAATCTTTGATATCTCCGTTGAGTTCACCTTTTTTATGTAATTGATCGACCATGTATAAACCTAAAATATCCGCCTTGCCTTCTTCAATAGCCGAATAGTTTTCTTTAAGTGCTTTGCGCACAGTGCCTTTACCGTTGATAGTGTTTTTAATACCTAAACCGTGTGCAACTTCATGAAACATAGTATTGGCAAAAAAAGCGTCAAATTTAATATGTTTTCTTTGTTCGGGAGTGATAATAAGATTGGCAATGGGCACCAATATTTGATCAAATTTGGCTTGCATGACATTTTTTAATTGCAACCGACGGGTGCCTTTTTTGAGTTGCACCTGTTCGTCATTGGGCAGGTTAATGGCTATGGTTTTACCGCCGGTATTGGCTTCTCCTGAATAATAAACCACATCATAAGCATTCAAATCTGACCGTGTGCCGGGTTTTTCTTGTTTGTATGGGGCTGCTACCGGTAAGTTTTTTTGTAATTCGGGTAAAAATTGGATAAAATGCGCCAATTTTTTACTCCATTCCATATCTTTAATCAAGACATTGCCTTCGTAACCGGTTTTGTAATTATAAAGTTGGTCTTCATAATTTTCGATAGGCCCGATAACTATATCGATATGATTATCTTTCATATCCATCCAATGCATATCACTGGGGCGGTAATTATCATCAAGCAGAGCTTGGGCTCGTAATTCCAGATATTTTTTAAACATTTGATTGTCGGCATATTTGGCTGCCTCCAACAATTCTTGAGCCGCCGGTTTCATATATTTTTCAAAGGCAATATGATATGGTATGGTATAAAGTTTACCCTCTTTGTCACGTCTTAATAAGGTATATTGACTGGTTTTATCCGGCAGATCTGCTTTTTCAAATTCCGCTTTGGTCATATCATTGGGGTAAAAATTAGCTCCGGCCGGTTTTGGGCCGTAGCCTTTGACAAAAGGCTTGTTATCATCAAGACGATCCCAAGGGCCATAGTTGATTTCGGCATAAACCTTGGTCAATGAATCATTGATTTGCGACATTAATTTTTGTTTGTCGCCATACGTTTGTTGCCAAAAAGCCGGATCCATGTATTGAACGGCTTTGATTAAATGAACAATCACATGCTTTTCATTGTCGGTTAACTTACTAGTGTCCGTCGTTAGTTTAACACGGGCATACTGGTTTATTTTGGCTTGCATATCCGGATTGGTTGATAATGGGGTTTTAATTTCTTGATGGGAAACTTTATTAGGTTCACGTTCTTTGTTTTCACCTTGGCAGGCAGACAAAAAGCTTAATAATATGCTAAAAACTAAAAGTTGTTTCATAGGGTTGTTTTTTATAAGTATGACAAATTTACAAAAATATGTCTTTGGTATAATATATTTAACAAAGCCTTAAAAAAACCGGCCTGTAAGAACAAGCCGGCATATATAAAATACAGGTTTTGGTTCTGATTAAAATCTGATAATGTTTGAGCCCCAAGTAAAACCGGAACCAAAGGCAGCGGTTACCACCAAATCACCTTTTTTGATACGGCCTTGTTCCCAAGCTTCGGTCAGTGCAATAGGGATAGAGGCAGCGGTAGTATTACCGTATTTTTGAATATTGTTCATTATTTGATCGTCACGCATTTTTAGTTTACGTTGCACAAATTGTGAAATACGCAAATTGGCTTGATGAGGAATTAGTATATCAATGTCTGCAGGAGTTAAATTGTGCGCTTTTAAACCTTCCATAATAGCTTCGGGAAAACGGGTTACGGCGTGTTTAAATACAAAGTTACCGTTCATATACGGATAATATGATAAATCTTCCGGATCCCAATCTTCAACTAATTTTTTGGGGGGATTAGGGCCACCGGGTGCTAATACGGTTAATTCTTTGGCATGTTTGCCTTCCGAGTGTAAATGATTAGACATAATTTCGCTATCGTCGTCACTACGTGTTAAAACAACTGCGCCGGCACCATCACCAAAAATAACACCCACACCTCGACCACGGGTAGATAAGTCAATGCCGGTAGATTGTAGTTCTGAACCTATGACTAAAATATTTTTGTACATTCCGGTTTTGATAAACTGGTCGGCTGTCGCCAAGGCGTAAACAAAACCTGAGCATTGATTACGTACATCTAAAGCTCCAATGGTGTCACAGCCTAATAGTTCTTGAACTTGCACACCTGAACCGGGAAAATAGTAATCGGGACTTAAAGTGGCAAATACAATAAAATCTATGTCTTTAGGAGTCAGTTTGGCGCGCTCCAAAGCTATTTTTGCTGCTTTTACACCCATAGTAGCAGATGTGTTACCATCTCCGGGTTGCGCCCATCTTCTTTCTTCTATACCGGTGCGTTCTCTAATCCACTGATCGTTGGTGTCCATGTATTTGGTCAAATCGTCATTGGTCACTATATGGTCAGGGACATACTTGCCCAAACCTATTATTTTTGATTTATACATAATTGAGTTTGATTTAGTTTATGGCAAAAATAAACTATTTTTTTAAATAACCATGATGACATGAATGCGTGATATGGATTAAAGAAAAAGGTTCTATTGTTATTTTATCGGATAATTTATAATGTTTCAAAACCTTGGGAGATAAGTCGAAAAATTTAAACTGTAAAGACATGATTGAATATTGTATACTACCGGCTGCTTAACATATATAATTATGTTGCAACAAAATCAGCGTCATAATTTCTTTACAAGAAACCAATAATACCAAATACAAACATAAGTTAATACAATATTTTGTTTCTTTTTCATTTACTTTGCGTCAAAAATACGTGCTCGCAGCTTCGGTTACTACTCCGTTTTTTTTAATTAAGCAATCCCGAAGTTTCGGGACCAAAATATTTTGAACTATTTTATTATATATGTATTTGTTATAAGACGGGCACAATAATAGCCATCGGCCATCAAATTCGTGGTAGAACCAAGCAAAATACTAATTTGGTCATATACATTATCATTAAATATTTATGTAAAATTTTGTATATTGGCAATCGCCAAAAAAAATACGATTTTATGCAAGATCAAAATATATATCAGCCCAAAAATAAAGTTAGAATTGTTACAGCCGCCTCCCTGTTTGACGGCCACGATGCCGCTATCAACATTATGCGTCGTATTATTCAACGCACCGGTGCCGAAGTTATTCATTTGGGACACAATCGCAGTGTAGACGAAATAGTCAATACAGCCATTCAAGAAGACGCCAATGCCATAGCCATCACTTCTTACCAAGGCGGACATACCGAGTTTCTTAAATATATGTACGATTTATTGCACGAACGCCATGCCGGACACATCAAAATATTTGCAGGTGGCGGCGGCACCATACTTCCCGAAGAAATTGCCGAACTCGAAGCCTATGGTATTACCAAGATATATTCGCCCGATGACGGTCGTCAAATGGGCTTACAAGGAATGATCAATCATTTGGTTGAAAATGCCGATTTTCCTACCGGTAAAGATATTTCCGTAAAATCAGTAGCGGACATTAAAGAAAAAAATGATAGAAAAATAGCCGAAACCATTTCGGCAGCCGAAAACTTTCCTCAATTACACGAAAATTTATTAACCGAAATTCGCCAAAAAGCCAAAAATCTCCCTGTATTAGGTGTAACCGGAACCGGAGGTGCGGGAAAGTCTTCTTTGGTGGACGAACTGGTGCGTCGTTTTCTCAACGAATTTCCACAGAAAAAAATAGCCATCATTTCGGTAGATCCCACCAAAAAACGTACCGGCGGTGCTTTGCTCGGCGACCGTATTCGCATGAATGCCATCAACAATCCGCGTGTGTATATGCGCTCTATGGCAACCCGTGCCAGTAACGTTTCGCTTTCGGGTTCGGTGCAAGATGCACTTGATATTGTTAAAAATTCCGATTTTGATTTGGTTATACTCGAAACATCGGGTATCGGGCAATCCGATACACAAATCGTCGATTTTGCCGATGTCAATCTCTATGTGATGACACCTGAATACGGAGCTGCAACACAGTTGGAAAAAATTGATATGCTCGATTATGCCGATTTAATCGCTTTAAACAAATTTGACAAACGCGGCGCCCTCGATGCCCTGCGCGATGTCAAAAAACAATACCAACGCAATCATAATTTGTGGGAACAAGATACCGACGAGATGCCCGTTTACGGCACTATTGCTTCGCAATTTAACGATCCGGGTGTAAACAAACTTTACAAAGCCATCATTGAAAAGATTAACGAAAAAACCACTGCCAATTTCAATTCTACCTTTGAAGCCAAAGACGAAAACGACGAAAAACAATTCATCATTCCGCCCCAACGCGTGCGTTATTTGTCCGAAATTGTAGAAAATAACCGCAAATATCACCAATGGGCAGACAAACAAGAGAATATTGCCCAACATTTATACAGTATATTTAAAACTATTGAAGCGCTTTCTACTACACCAAAACTCAACAAATACGGTATTGATGATGAGATTTTGAAAATCTGTCAAAATGATGAAAAACGCCAGACCATTGAATTACTATTAAAGGAGTTTGACCGTATTAAGATGAATTTACATCCCGAGAACTGGCAAAAGATTTTGGATTGGCCCGCCAAAGTCAAAAAATATAAAGACCCTGTTTATACCTTTAAAGTTCGCGATAAGGAAATAAAAATAGAAACCCACACCGAAACTTTGTCGCACTTAAAAATACCGAAAATTTCTTTACCCAAATATGAGGCTTGGGGCGATTTGCTCAAATGGATTTTAAAAGAAAACGTACCGGGCGAATTTCCTTATGCTGCCGGTTTATATCCGTTTAAGCGGGCGGGAGAAGATCCTACACGCATGTTTGCCGGTGAAGGCACGCCCGAACGCACCAACCGCCGTTTTCACTACGTAAGTTTGGGCATGCCCGCCAAACGTTTATCAACGGCTTTTGACAGCGTTACGCTTTACGGTAACGACCCCGATGAGCGTCCTGATATTTACGGGAAAATTGGTAATTCGGGCGTGTCGGTATGTTGTTTGGACGATGCCAAAAAACTTTATTCTGGTTTTGACCTGTCCGACCCCAAAACTTCCGTATCGATGACTATCAACGGTCCGGCACCTATGATGTTAGCTTTCTTTATGAATGCAGCCATTGATCAAAATGTAGAAAAATATGTCAAAGAAAACGGATTGGAACACTTGGTAGAAGCCAAACTCAAAGAAAAATATGATGACAAAGGCTTGCCGCGTCCCAAATATCAAGGAGATTTACCCGAAGGCAATAACGGTTTAGGCTTATTGATGTTGGGCGTTACCGGAGATGAGATTTTGGATAAAGAAACCTATGACAAAATAAAATACGAAACCATTGCCAAAGTGCGCGGTACCATTCAAGCCGATATTCTCAAAGAAGACCAAGCCCAAAATACTTGTATTTTCAGCACCGAATTTTCCTTGCGTTTGATGGGTGATATTCAAGAATATTTTATCGACAACCGTGTGCGTAATTTTTATTCGGTTTCCATTTCCGGCTATCATATTGCGGAAGCAGGTGCCAATCCCATTACGCAATTGGCTTTCACCTTGGCAAACGGATTTACTTATGTGGAATATTATCTGTCGCGGGGTATGGACATTAATAAATTTGCCCCGAACTTGTCATTCTTTTTCAGCAACGGCATGGATGCCGAATATTCGGTTATTGGACGCGTGGCACGTCGTATCTGGGCAAAGGCAATGAAAGAAAAATACGGTGCCAATGCCCGTTCGCAGATGCTCAAATATCATATCCAAACCAGCGGACGCAGTTTGCACGCACAAGAAATCGATTTTAACGACATACGCACCACATTGCAAGCCTTGTATGCCATTTATGACAATACCAATTCGCTGCATACCAATGCTTATGATGAAGCCATTACCACACCGACCGAAGAAAGTGTACGTCGCGCCATGGCTATTCAGTTGATTATCAACAAGGAATTAGGCTTGGCAAAGAATGAAAATCCTATTCAAGGTAGTTTTATCATCGAAGAATTGACCGATTTGGTAGAAGAAGCCATTTATGCCGAATTTGACCGATTAACAGAGCGCGGCGGTGTGTTGGGCGCTATGGAAACCATGTATCAACGTAGTAAAATACAAGAGGAAAGTCTGTATTACG
>JAMOMQ010000031.1 GCA_027066995.1 Flavobacteriales bacterium | reverse complement strand
TAAACGCGTGATGACCGACGGTAAAATCATCGTCAACGGTATCAAATTCGACGTCAATAAAGCTACGCTTAAACCCGAAAGTATGGGACCTATCAACCGCATTTATAGGCTGATGAAAAAACAACCTGACCTTAAATTTAGTGTAGAAGGCCATACTGACAGCGACGGCGACGAAGCTTTCAATTTAAAATTGTCAAAAGAACGTGCCAAAACCGTGATGAACAAACTCATTAGCATGGGTATTGACAAATCACGACTAAAATACACCGGCTGGGGCGAAAGCAAACCCATAGACAATAATAATACACCCGAAGGTAAAGCCAATAACAGACGTGTTGAGTTTGTCAAGTTTTAATACTTTTGTTAATAATTGAAGCCGTCTCAAAAGAATAGAAATTGATAGATATAATTTAACTTTTACTCCTTATAACAATGAAAAAACACTCTTTTGAGACTGCTTCTTTTTGCTATTCGGGCTTGTATATATAAGATAAGAGAAACTTAACCTAAAGACAGGCTTGCTCAATCTCTTAAAAGAAAAAGACATGAAAAAAACAATGATCATCCTAATTATACTATTACAAACTGGTATCACAACCGCACAAAACAATACTCATCAACTCAGTAACGAACAAGCTATGATTGCTGCAAAAAAACTGATAGATTTTGATGAACAATTTGACAACGGCGCACCCGAATCGTTAAAAAAAGCCAAATTTAACGAGTTTGTCAATCAACTATATCCCGAAATGTCAGGCAAAGACAGAGAAAAAGCCTATAGTGTGGTCAATTGGTATATCAAAGCCTCAAAAGGACAAAAAATAGACATCTCTCTGAGTGAAGAACAACAAAAACAAATAGAACAAATGCTTAAAGAAGCCGAACAAAAACAGCTGGAAGGCTTACAAGCAATGTATGGTAAGGTTGCCGAAATAAAAAAGATGTCCTACGCAGAATTTAAAAACTATGTAACAAACAACGGTGAAACATATTTGCCCGAAAATGAAATCCAAAAAGCATACAATCAAATACACAAAAGCGACGGCAAGCAAGTGAAAGTTACGCCGGTAAATAAAACTAAGATTGATAATCCGGTGATGGCAATTGATATTATACAAAATAAAGATAAACATACCTACCAAGAATACAAAGCCGCCTTTAAGCTGTTAAAACCTGATATGAGTGACGAAGACATCAAAAAAGCTTGGAATAGTAAATAACTCTAAAAATAAAACACAAATTATGAAAACAATTAATCATTTAATGAAAGCAGGATTAAGTTTATTATTCATCAGCATCCTATTTTCCGGATGTAAAAAAGAATCTGACGATTCGCAACAAAACGATGAAAATTTGCAATACAATTTAAAAATTACCAATCCCATTGATAATTACGATGTGGCGTTAGGTAGCAAAGTTACTTTGTGTATAGAACCCGACGAAAATATGTCATATGGCGATTTTGAAAAACATTTTTATATTGACAACCAAGAAATTAATCTAAACGAAATCGACATCTTTGATATAGACAACATTTATTATAACAACTATGCTTTTGAGTGGAATGTCTCGGGATTAAGTCCGGGCAGCCATACCTTAAAAGTGGAAATGGTAAACGGCGGCACTGTTGAAGCCCGCGAAGAAATTACCATAAACATTGTAAATCCGAAATGGGAAGAGATCGATATTACTGCTTTAACAGGCGGAAACAATTATTATATCAACGATGTGTTTTTGCTCAATGACCAAATAGGTTGGATAGCCGGTTACAATTCAACCGGTTCAAAATTCTTATTAAAAACCACCGATAAAGGCACTACTTGGCAATTGGTTAACAGTGGTTTAAATATAGACAAAATTGCTTTTTATAATGAAAACACCGGAGTGGCCATTGATAATGTAGGCAAAGTTTATAAAACTTTTGATGGAGGCGCTTCATATACTTTGGTTACCGATCCTGCCACAGGTGCATCATTGTTTAATAACGCCATGGATATCTCTTTTAGTCAAACAGCCGGCGAATATCAAGTAACGGCAAGAGATATCAACGACAATAATAAAGTTTTTCGTGTCCGGTTAAATGATAATGACATTATACAATACACAGATGTTATGCCCGATTCAAGTCAGCTTTTATACGAAATGAAATTTGATGGTGCCAACGGCTTGATTTACGGCATGGAAGAAGATGCCACAGATTTACAATACATCCAATTGACCACCGATAACGGACAATCTTGGCAAGGCATTCCTATTCCGGCACCGACTGATTGGTTGGGTGGCAACAACCATTTTCAAGTAGAAGGCGGCGCTATAGCCGGCAACAATATATGGCTGACCGGCGGTGATAATTCCGATTATTTATCTGCTTTTTCTGCTGTTTCAAATGATGGTGGTGCTACTTGGCTTATCAAAACTGTAGAAAACAAACTAGCCTTTGACACCACCAGTTTATTTGATGTAGCCATAGCCGGCAGCGGTGCTTATGCCGTTAATTTTTCGGCCAAATACCAACCTGCCATGTATTTTTCTGACGATAACGGCAATACTTGGAAACCCTTATACGAAGTTACGACCCCTACTGATAACCAACATGTAAACATCGTTGCTTTTAAAGGAAATAATTTTGGTATAGCCACCGGTGACGGAATATTATACAGGTATATAGGCAATTAGTATATAAATCATTTGGCTTTTTAACAAAATTTTATATATTTGTCACGTAAAAAAAATGTTGGAATAAGCCGAAAAACAACACAAAAAAGGAGTAGGCATAAAAAATTAATCAAAATTAAAATTTATTATTATGAAAAAAGGATTATTAGTATTGTTAATAGCATTGTTTGCTATCTCAAACATCAAAGCTCAAGAAGCTTCAGGAATTATCAAAGTTAACCCGGTCGGGTTTATTTTTGGTGTCTTTAATGCCACTTATGAAAAACCTCTTAATGACAAAAACTCTATAGCCGTTGGAGCCAGCTATTTCAACTGGAGTAACTTAAATATATCAGGTTTAGGAGCTAGTGCCGAATACCGTTTTTACTTCTCTAACAATTCTGATGCACCTCACGGAATGTTTGCAGCACCTATTTTAGATGTTGGTTCTTTATCCTATGATGTTCCAGAAACTTTAGAAGTTAATGGAAACGGAGAATTAGTTAGTAAAAAAGCTCATACAGAGAGTTTAATTTCAATAGGTGGTGGTATAAAAGCCGGACATCAATGGTTATGGGATTCAGGCATTGCTCTTGACTTATATTTTGGTTATGGCTACAGAAGTGCCAAATTTGAAGACTATGATTACAGTGGTGGATATCCTATTGTAGGTTTAGCTATTGGCTATGCATTTGGTATGTAAAATTGTTTATTAATTACAAAAAAAACAGGCTGATTTTAGAAACCAGCCTGTTTTTCATTTTTATATTTTAATATTTACACCACTTTCACCAAAAAATATTTCTTTTTGCCACGTTGCAATAAAATATATTTGTCATTAATTAAATCATTTTGATTGACAATCTTTTGTGCATCCACCTTTTCTTTATTCACAGAAACCGAGTTTTCTTTTAAAGCACGGCGCGCTTCATTCCCCGATTTTAAAAAACCGCTTTCTACCAACATCGTGGCTATATCAATACCATTGTCCAAAGCGGAACGATCTATTTCCCCCTGCGGCACACCTTCAAAGACATCTAAAAAAGTTTGTTCGTCTAACTGTTTTAAAGCATCAGCCGTTGTTTTGCCAAATAA
>JAMOMQ010000030.1 GCA_027066995.1 Flavobacteriales bacterium | reverse complement strand
TAATTTGGGCAACAAGGCTAAATCCGGTTAATAGAAAGATAATGGAAATAAAAAATCTCACGAATATAATTGCTTTTGAGAGAACAAATTTACAATTTTAATTTGATACAAAAACCAAAAAAACCGGACACAAAGCGTATCCGGTTTTTATTAATTTATTTTGATAGAATTAGTCGCCTAAAGCCACGCGTTGGAAACCGGTGATTTCCAAATCTTCATCTATACTTTTAATATAATCGTTAACAGTCATATTGCCGTCTTTGATATAATCTTGATCCAACAGACAAGCTTCTTTGTCTAATGTGGTATTATCATCGATAAAGCGTTGCAATTTACCGGGCACAATGCGATCCCAAATTTTTTCGGGTTTACCTTGTGCTTTCAATTCAGCTTCAATATCGGCTTTGGCTTGTGCAATAACTTCATCAGGCAATTGTGCTTTTGAAATGTATTTGGGCACATGTTTAAGGGTTTTACCCAAACGGGCCAATTCGATATTGTCTTTTTCGATAGCGGCAATACGCGCATCGGTTTCGGCTTCTAAAAATTCGGGTGTAAAATCTTTATAGCTCAACACCAAGGGCTTCATGGCGGCTACTTGCATGGCAATGTTACGAGCTACTTCGCCGGCCTTGTCAAAGGCTTTGGATAAACCCGCCAAAGCGGCAATTTTATTATTAGCATGCACATAAGAACCTACAAAAGGCGCCTCTAAAGATTTGAAATCGCCGATTTCGATTTTTTCACCGATGACACCGGTTTGTTCAATAACTTTGTCGGCAATAGTGCCATCTTCAAAAGGGGCGGCCAAAAATTCTTCTTTGGTATTATAATTTAAGGCTATGTCAGCCATTTTGTTGGCTAAATTGACAAAGTCTTCATTTTTAGCCACAAAGTCGGTTTCACAATTTAATGTGAACACAACACCTTTGCTGTTATCGTCATTGATACGGGCAACAGCCACACCTTCTGATGATTCTCTGTCGGCACGTTTGGCGGCTACTTTTTGTCCTTTTTTACGTAAAATGGCAATAGCTTCGTCAAAATCGCCATTTGCTTCGACCAATGCTTTTTTACAGTCCATCATACCGGCACCGGTCATGTCTCTTAATTTTTTTACATCTGCGGCTTTAATATCTGCCATAATTTTATATTTTTTATTGATTAATAGATGTGTTTTATTTGTCTTCTTTTGCTTCAGCTTCGTTGTTTTCAGCTTTTACCTCTTCTTTTACCTCTTCTTTTGCTTCGGCTTTAGGTTCTTCTTTAGCTTCTGCAACTTCTTTCTCGGCTTTTTCGGCCATTAACTTGGCAGCTTCTTTTTCAGCTTTGGCTTTTTCTTTTTCTTCTTTACGAATTTGCAAGCCTTCGGCAATAGCTTCGGTTAAGTATTCTAAAACCAAGTCAATAGATTTAGAAGCATCGTCGTTGGCCGGAATAGGGAAAGTGACTTTGCGCGGGTCGGTATTGGTATCGACCATGGCAAAAACAGGAATTCCCAATTTGTTGGCTTCGGCAACCGCTACATGTTCCTTGTTGATGTCAACCACGATTAAGGCAGCCGGCAAGCGTGTCATATCGGCAATAGAACCCAAGTTTTTTTCTAATTTGGCACGCAAACGGTCTGTTTGCAAACGTTCTTTTTTAGAAAGGGTTTCAAAGGTGCCGTCTTTTTTCATTTTGTCAATAGCCGACATTTTTTTGATGGCTTTACGAATAGTGACAAAATTGGTCAGCATACCGCCGGGCCATCTTTCTGCAATATAAGGCATATTGACTTTTTGAGCTTTATCGGCAATGATACTTTTGGCTTGTTTTTTTGTAGAAACATATAATATTTTTCTACCGGCAGAAGCTATTTGTTTCAAAGCTTTTTGGGCTTCTTCTATTTTAGCGGCCGTTTTATATAAATTGATGATGTGAATACCGTTTTTTTTGCCATAGATGTATGGCGCCATGTTAGGATTCCACTTTTTGGTTAAGTGACCAAAGTGGGCACCTGCATTTAATAATTCTTGAATATCTACTTTTTTCATTTTGTATTTTTTTAGTTTACGTTCCGTAAAATTAGCAATGCACCAATTCGGGATGCATTTGGATGCTAAACTAAGAACAGATTGGTTTGATAATGATTAACGTTTAGAGAATTGGAATTTCTTACGTGCTTTAGGTTGACCGTATTTTTTACGTTCTACCATACGCGGGTCTCTGGTCATTAATTTTTCTTTCTTTAATAGTGGTTTGTATTCGGGATTAACCTCAACCAATGCACGGGCAATACCCAAACGAAGTGCTTCGGCTTGTCCGGTGATACCACCACCTTTAATAGTTGCATTGATGTCAAATTTACCCTCGGTGTCTGTAACATTGAAAGGCTGCATGACAGCTTTTAAATGTGCAGGTATAGTAAAATATTCGTTGATTTCTCTGCCGTTTACCACTATTTTTCCGGTTCCTTCATTTAAGAAAACTCTCGCTACGGATGTTTTTCTTCTTCCTATAGTATGAATTGTATCCATTATTTAAATTCGTTTAAATCAATTTTTTTAGGTTTTTGTGCTTCTTGTTGATGCTCGGCACCGGCATATACATAAAGATTTTTATAAATCTTACGACCCAATTTGTTTTTGGGTAACATTCCTTTTACAGCATTTTCAACCAAACGGATAGGATGTTTGGCTAACATTTTTTCGGCTGTAATCTCACGTCTTCCACCCGGATAACCGGTATGTCTTACATAAACCTTGTCTTGCCATTTATTGCCGCTCAATACAATTTTGTCTGCATTGATTACCACAACATTATCTCCACAGTCTACGTGGGGCGTAAAGTTAGGTTTATGTTTTCCTCTGATCAATTTGGCTACTTTTGAAGCCAAACGACCTAATGTCTGTCCTTCTGCATCAACAAGAACCCACTCTTTGGTGACGGTCTTGTCATTTGCTGAAATTGTTTTGTAACTTAATGTATTCACTGTCATTCAATTTTCGATTAATATTTCGATTCTAAAACGGTCTGCAAATTTATGAATATTTTTTTGAATGACAAAACATTATAAATTGTATTTTTATTCCTGTTTAAAGCTACTTTTATACATTAATATATTTAACAATTTATTTTCTTACTTTTACAACTGCCAATAAGCCGTTTTTTTTTAGGGTAAAAATAGCATCAATTTATTTATGAATGCATCAACAATATTGAAACCGAATGATTTGCCTGTCGTGTTAAGACAACAAATAACACATGATCGTATTTTGTTTGCTTTTAAAACCAAACTCCGCCAACGTCCGGACGGTTTAAATGATTTTATTATTGGTGTTTTGTTATTATTTATTGTGCTTTTTTTCACAGCGGTTTTTATCAATGAATTATTTAAAAGCGGCAAAGTTACCTACCGTTTTAACGGACAACCGATGATAGCTGTTCCGGGTGATTGGCATTCTTATCTTTTGCCTTTATTGTTAGCCTTGTTGTTTTTAGCCATAGTTTTTGATAAGCTATATAATTCGTATGCTTATTTTGTTAAAAATGACATCATTTATGTCGGCACGGACAAAGCATTATTTTACTTATTTAAGGATGAAATAAAAACTTATAACTGGTCGGATTTTGAAAATGTAACCATCCCCAATAAAGTTTTTTATAATATAATTTTGCTTCATTTTAAAAAAGAACTCCAAAATAAACTCTCCGGCGATAAAGAAAAAAAGGCACATTTGTTTCTCGCTAATCCGCCCGGTCTTTATCATATATATCATCTAATAAAAGAGCGTATAGTTGCAGCAGGTTAAATTCATTTTGTTAATCATTCTCAAATTATCCGTATATTTGTAAGTTCTAAATATTGGCTAATGAAAATACGTTTTATTGTTATAGCAAGTCTGCTTTTTTTAAGTATTTACAGTTGCGGTTCCAAGAAAAAGGAATTAAATCAGAAATACGGCTTGGAAGAGAAAAAAGAGAAACCCAAGTCTAAACATAAGCCGACTTTGGCTGAAATTTTTGCCGAAACCATTACGGCCAATGATTTGGACTATCATGTATATAATTTGGCCAGTGATGCTATGGAAGGTCGTGAAACCGGTAAGCGAGGAGGTAAGAAAGCTGCCAAATATATTTGGGATTTTTTTCTTGATCAACATATGTTATTTCCCAAAGAGCTTGACGGTTATTTGCAAAAATATACTGCTGCTCAAAACGACAAACCTACCGTGGTTTTAGCAACAGATGCCAAAGAATATGTTTACGGACAAGATTTTATTTCGTTTTTTCCGCATGATAGCATCGATATCAATGATAATAAAGTAATTTATGTCGGATATGGCATTGAAGATCCTAAATATAACGATTATGCCTATCAAGATGTCAAAGGCAAAATAGTATTGGTGGCCGGTGGTGAACCTCGTGACAAATACGGCAATTATATTATTTCAAATGAAGTCGATCCGTATTCGGGGCGTTCGTTGCCTTCGGTGTGGAGTCAAGATCCCATTAAAGCCTATATTTTAAGGCGCAATGCTGCAATGAAACATGGAGCCAAAGTCATGTTATATTATGACCCGCAAAATCACGATTATTTTTGGAATAATTTTAAAAAACATTTTGAAAAAAAGAAATTGGAAGTGTCGGTCAAAAAAGATTCTGTTTACGATTTCTTTATAAACAAAGATATTTTTACAGATATCACCGGTTATGACCGTCCCGAAGATATAGAATATACCAAAAAAACACGCAAATACGATGTGCCCGTAACTTTGAGTTATCGTAACAATAATGATATTATAGAAGGAAGTAATGCCATTGGAATTATTGAAGGTAATACCAAAAATGATGAATATATCATCGTATTAAGTCATTATGACGGCCAAGGTAAGCATGACGGAGAAATCTATAACAGTGCCAATGACAATGCCACCGGGGTTGCCGCTTCATTTGAAATAGCCGAAGCTTTTAATGCGGCCATTGATTCGGGTTTTGTCCCCAAACGTCATATTGTATTTATGAATTTTTCGGGAAAGGAACAAGATATGATTGGTGCCCGTTTTTATATAGAACATCCGGTTATACCGCTGGAAAAAACCGTTGCGGTTATTGAACTGCATAAAATGGGACGTATTAAAGATGTGGAAGATGCCGATGAAATAGGCGAATTTTATCCTATAAATATAGCTTTTGACGGTTTTCAAAAAGAAAACTTCAAAAAGAATATTATGAATATGCAATCGTATAATAATTATATGACCATCAAATTTAAGCCTTTGGTGGAACAGTCCGGTTACTATTATTTTATGAAGAAAAAAATTCCGGTGATTTATTATTACGGCACCAGCGACTATGCTGATTATCACAAACCTACCGATACGCCCGATAAAGTCAGTTACGACATCCTCGAAAAACGCACACGGTTTATTTTTCAGGTTATTTGGCAATTGGCTTATCAGAAAAAAATGTAAAACCTCATTAAAATACTTACAAATGAATGCAGATATATTACAAAAAGCAAAAGCTTGGACACAGCCTCCTTTTGACGAAGCGACCCAAAAAGAAGTAGCTGATATGATAGCTAACAATCCCCAAAAATTGGAAGATAGTTTTTATAAAAACCTCGAGTTTGGCACCGGTGGAATGCGTGGTATTATGGGAGCCGGCACCAATCGTATCAATAAATATACGCTTGGGCGCAATACCCAAGGTTTGGCCAATTATATCAATCGTGTTTCCGGCAAAAAACAAAAAAGTGTGGCTGTAAACTATGATGTGAGACATAATAGTCAAAAATTTGCCAAAATAGTAGCTGATGTGTTATCGGCCAACGGCATCAAAGTCTATTTGTTTTCCGAATACCGGCCGACCCCTGAACTCTCTTTTGCCGTTCGTTATTTAGGCACCGATGCCGGTATTGTTTTAACAGCTTCTCATAATCCTCCCGAATATAACGGCTATAAAGTCTACTGGTCTGATGGTGCCCAAATAGTACCACCGCAAGATCAAGAGATTGTTAATGAGATAGAAAAAGTAAAATTTGATGAAATCAAATTTACCCCGAATAAAGATTTAATTACATACGTAGGAAAAGAGCTTGACGATGCTTTTTTAAAAGCTTCTATTGCTCACGGAACTTTTAATGCACCGGATCGTAGCAATGTCAAGATTTTATTTACACCCTTGCATGGCACTTCTATCACTTTAATGCCGGAAGCTATGAAACGCGCCGGTTTTTCCGATTTTCATATAGTTGAAGAACAAGCCAATCCCGATCCGGAATTTTCAACCGTCAAATCTCCAAATCCGGAAGAACCCGAAGCCTTTACAATTGCTTTAAAGAAAGCCGATGAGATAGGTGCGGATATTATTTTAGCCACTGATCCCGATTCTGATCGTATTGCCGTAGCCGTCAGAGAACCCGATGGTAAAATGCGTTTGCTAAACGGTAATCAAACTATGGCCATGATGGATGCTTTTCTTATAAAAAAATGGGAAGAACAGGGCAAATTGGATGGCAATGAATTTATCGGGTCCACCATTGTTTCTACCGATATGATCAAAAAAATAGGCGCTGCCGGTAATGTTGAAGTCAAAGTGGGCTTGACCGGTTTTAAATGGATTGCCAAAATGATACGTGAAGCCGAAGGTAAACAAGATTTTATCGGTGGTGGTGAAGAAAGTTTCGGTTATATGGTGGGCGATTTTGTGCGTGACAAAGATGCTATTACCTCGGGCTTATTAGCTGCCGAAATTGCATCGGAAGCCAAATCTGAAAACAGTTCATTTTTTGAAGAACTACTAAAACTGTATCAAAAACATGATTTTTATAAAGAAGATTTGGTATCATTGGTAAAAAAAGGGATTGAAGGGCAAGAAATTATTAAAAAAATGATGATTGATTTTAGAGAAAATCCGCCGAAATCTTTTGACGATTCTCCGGTTGTGCGTATTGAAGATTACTTAATATCCGAAGCCAAGAATATAAAGGATAATACTGTTGAAAAACTAAGCGTTGAACCTTCAAATGTTTTGATTTTTTATACCGAAGACGGTAGTAAAATAGCCATGCGTCCCAGTGGCACCGAACCTAAAATTAAATTTTATTTTAGTGTCCACAAACCCTTGACCGGCATGGCAGATTATAAAACGGTAGAAAAAGTATTGGATGATAAAATTAACCGGATTAAAAAAGATCTGGATTTGTAATTTATGGATATACGTTTTAAAAAATCATTTTATAAATATGTAAAGCCCTATAAACGCTTTGCCGTTTTAAATATTATCAGCAATATTTTTTATGCTTTGTTTTCGACTTTGGCCTTTTTAGTGTTTATACCGCTTTTAAAGGTCTTGTTTTCCGAAGATATACATAAAACTATAGCCAAACCCACCTGGCAAGGTATTGAACATATCAAAGAATATTACGGGCAATTACTTAATTATTATTGGCTTGATTATATTCATGTGCATGGACAGAAGCAAGCTTTAACCATGGTTATAGTTTTGGTAATAGCCATTGTCTTTCTTAAAAATTTGTTTAACTATTTTGCTTTGTTTTTTATGACATTTTTAAGAAATGGCGTGCTTCGTGATATGCGTAATGATATGTATGATAAGGTTTTAAGTTTGCCGGTGCCATTTTTTTCAGAGCGAAAAAAAGGTGATGTAATTGCCCGTATGACTTCCGATGTCAATGAAGTGCAAAATGCTGCTTTGATAGTTTTGGAAATTATTGTGAGAGAACCGCTTACTATACTGTTTACCATTATCACCATGTTGGTAATGAACTATAAATTGACCTTATTTGTGTTTGTTTTCACACCGGTAGCCGGTTATATTATTTCGGTTATTGGAAAAAGATTGAAAAAGGACTCACATTTGGTTCAAAAAGAAAATTCTAATTTTTTATCGTTAATAGAAGAGACTTTAACGGGATTGAAAATTATTAAAGGTTTTAATGCAGAATCCTATTTTTCAAAAAAATTCAAAACCATTACACAAAATATTTATCACTATTCAAATGTGATGATTAACCGCCAAAACCTGGCACATCCGGCCAGCGAATTTTTAGGTATTTTGGTCATTGTTTCCATTGTTTGGTATGGTGGTCAACTGGTGTTGAATGAGAAAAGTTTAAGTCCTGCGGTTTTTATTGCTTTTATTGCTTTGGCTTACAATGTTTTGACACCTGCCAAAGCCATAGCCAAAGCCAGTTATACCATACAAAAAGGCATGGCTTCGGTTGAACGGATTTTTAATATTTTAGAAGCTGAAAATCCCTTAAAAGATAAGCCCGATGCTATTGATAAAGAACAATTTGAACGTGAAATCGTTTTTGAACGGGTTTATTTTAAATATGAAGATGCCTATGTTTTAAAGAATCTGAATTTTTCTATAAAAAAAGGAGAAATGGTGGCTTTGGTAGGCCAATCCGGTAGTGGCAAATCTACCATTGCCAACTTGTTGATGCGGTTTTATGATGTTAACAAAGGGGGCATTAAAATAGATGGTGTTGATATACGGGACATTACAAAAAAATCATTACGAAATCTAATGGGCTTGGTCACACAAGACTCTATTTTATTTAATGATACGGTCCGAAATAATATTGCATTGGGTAAGCCTGATGCCAGTATGGAAGATATAATACAGGCAGCCAAAATAGCCAATGCACATGACTTTATTATGGAATTGCCCAAAGGCTATGATACCAATATCGGTGATAGTGGTAACCGTTTGTCAGGCGGTCAAAAACAACGACTGAATATTGCACGGGCTATCCTAAAAAATCCGCCTGTCATGGTAATGGATGAGGCGACCTCGGCTCTGGATACCGAATCGGAAAAATTGGTGCAAGATGCTTTGGATAAACTGATGCAAAACAGAACTTCCGTAGTGATTGCCCATCGTTTATCTACTATTAAAAATGCCGATAAAATTATTGTAATGCACAGAGGTGAAATAGTGGAGATGGGTTCACATCAAGAATTGATGGGGCGCGAAGGAATTTACCACAATTTGATAATGTTGCAATCTTTTGCTTAGGTTAGTTAAAAGTTGAAAGTTAAAAGGTAAAAGTGCTAATGTAAGAGGACTAGTGCAGATGGTTGAGTGATGCCTTGGGTGTTTCTTAGGTGCCTTAGGTGGTTAAAAAAATATAAAAATTGAATCATAAAACTTCATATTATATAGATGTCGTTCTTCCATTAAATCTATGGAACACATTTACCTATGAAGTTACCCGCGAAGAATTTGATTTTTTGCAAAAAGGCATGCGGGTTGCCGTAGAATTTGGCAAACAACGCCTGCAAACCGGTGTGGTCTATAAAAAACACCATAACAAGCCTTTGCATTATGATACCAAACCTATTTTGCATATTATAGATAATGAACCTATCCTGACCGAACATCAATGGGAATTATTTCGTTTTATTTCCGGTTATTATTTAACTCCGTTGGGATTGGTTATTAAGGCGGCTTTGCCGGCTTCCTTTATGCTCGAAAGCGAAACTTTTTTAATGCTCTCCAAAGAAAACATTTTGGAAGACATAACCGATTTGCCCGATGAAGCTTTTTTAATCTTGGAAGCTTTGCAAATGCAAAAAATGGTAAATGTAAAAGCCTTAACGGATCTGTTAGACACAAAAAATATCTTTAAATGGATTAATTACCTTATCAAATTAGGTTTAATTAAAAGTTTACAAGAAGTCAAAGAAAAATACAAACCCAAGACACAGACTTATATTCAATTAGCACCAAAGTGGCAGGGCGAAAAAATCAATGAATTGTTTGAACAACTGAGCAAAAATGCAGAAAAACAACGGGAGATATTATTACAATTTTTCAGTTTGCAGCGGCAAGGCAAACCGGTTTTAAAAAAACAACTTTTAGCTAAAAGTGGCGCCGGATTGTCTTCTTTAAAAAGTTTGATGCAAAAAGGTGTATTTGTAGAAATAAAAACAGATATTGACCGGATCAATTTTGAACAAGCTTCGGAAAAAATTAAAGATTTATCCCCTGTTCAAAACAAGGTTTATAATCAAATAAAAACACAGTTTCAAACCGGAAAGCCGCAACTGTTACATGGTGTAACGTCCAGCGGTAAAACAGAAGTATACATACATTTGATTCAAGAAGCTGTTCAACGGCAAGAACAAGTTTTGTATTTGGTGCCCGAAATTGCTTTAACCACCCAATTGGTGCAACGCTTGACGAAAGTATTTGGTAATGAAATCAGTGTGTATCATTCTAAATATTCGCAACAAGAACGGCGTGAAGTTTGGCAAAATGTTTTACAAAACAAACCCGTGGCTAAAATTATTTTGGCGGCACGTTCCGGTATCTTTTTGCCTTTTCAAAACCTGGGTTTAATTATAGTGGATGAGGAGCACGAAACCTCATACAAACAATTCAATCCTGCCCCGAGATATCAAGCCCGTGATTTAGCGGTATTGCTTTCAAAGATTCATCAAGCGCCGGTTTTATTAGGTTCGGCTACACCATCCATAGAAACGTATTTTAATACCGAACGAAAAAAATATATCAAAACCGAATTGTTACAGCGTTTTGGCGAAGTGCAAATGCCCGAAATTAATATTATAGATTTGAAAGAAGCATTGCGACGTAAACAAACCCAAGGCAATTTTTCAAACGAAGTATTGGAAGCCATACAGCAAACTTTGCAAAACAATAAGCAAGTGATTGTTTTCCAGAACCGTCGTGGGTATGCACCTGTGGCACAATGTGAGGACTGCGGTCATGTTATGGATTGCCCGCATTGCGATGTCAGCTTGACTTTACACAAACACCAAAACAAGCTCAAATGTCATTATTGCGGGTATCAAATAGAGGCGCCTTTGTTGTGTCCGGTTTGTGGCAATCCCTCTATAAGTTATAAAGGCATTGGCACCGAGCAAATTCAAAACGATTTACAATTGTTTTTTAAAGAGGCTGTTGTCGACCGTTTAGACAGCGATACAACGCGTGGTAAAAACAGTTTTGCACATATTTTGTCAAAATTTCAAAACAGGGAAACCGATATTTTAGTAGGCACCCAAATGCTGGTCAAAGGATTAGATTTTGCACACGTCGGATTGGTAGTGGTGATGAATGCCGATCAACTGCTTTTTTATCCCGATTTTAGAGCCGATGAACACAGTTTTCAAATGCTGATGCAAGTAGCGGGACGTGCCGGACGAAAAAAAGAACAGGGCAAGGTGATGATACAAACTTTCAACCCCGATCATCCGGTTTTGCAATTGGTTTTACAAGCCGATTATCAAAAAATGTATGAGCAACAAATTGAGCAAAGGCGTCAGCTATATTATCCGCCTTTTAGCAAAATGATTAATTTTCAAATCAAGGATAAAAACTTGGAAAAAGCCATTAAAGCTTCGGAGTGGTTACATACTTCATTTAGCAATTCGTTTGAAAAAGTTTTGGGACCTTCCGATGCTTTAATTCCGCGTATCAGAGATAAATACATTAAAGAGATATTAATCAAATTACCGGTTGGTAAGGAATTACTCCAACAAAAAAAACAAATTTTAAAAATACTACATACCTTTCATAACATCCCGTATTTTAAAAGTGTACAAGTAATAGTTGATGTGGATCCGTATTAGAAAAAGTTTCTTATAAAAAGTTTGTTTATTTATGATATTATGATTACTATTGCATGGTATACTTTTATTAATGCAAATTATATTTTTTGTTCTTTGAAAATCTGTTACAAAATATTGAAAAAGGGTGCTGTTTCTTATTAAGAAATTGATCGGCACCTCTGCCCTTTATGGGCTGAATGTTTCTGTAAATGAAGATGATCGAATCATGTATTCGAATAATGTAATACAATGATTATTGTATGTTATATTATATATTTGGCAAGACCCCTTACAATTAATTGATTATTTAATTATTTGTCTGGGGAAGAGAATATATTTCTGTTATAGAGGCGGCCATATAGAATATTAAACAGATTTTCAAAGACTTTTAATTTATGATAAATAATCCTGAATATTTTGAACAATTAGAGTCAAAAATTAGAAGTCTTAAAAACATAGATGATTTGGCTGATATGTTGAATTTGTCATTAAAAATTCAATACGGGATAGACAATAATTATATTACCAAAAAGAAAATTCTTTTTTTTGCCAATCATACTCAAAAAGATAGATATTCACAATTCTTAATAAATAAAAAATCCGGTGGACAAAGAATTATTAATGCTCCCATTAAAGGATTAAAAACAATACTACGAGGATTAAATTTAATTTTACAGTCATTATATGAGCCAAATAATGTAGCTTTTGGATTTGTTTCGGGAAAATCTATCGTAGACAATGCACGAAAACATGTTAATAAAAAATTTGTTTATAATATTGATTTAAAAGATTTTTTTCACTCTTTTCAATATATGCAAGTTAAGAACATGTTTCTCTCCTCTCCCTTTAATTTAAGTGGAAATAATGAAGATATTGCTGAATTATTAGCTTTATTGGTTACACACCCTTTTCAAATTGACAATGAGGTCAAGGTTGTTTTGCCACAAGGCTCTCCAACTTCTCCAACTTTATCAAATATTCTTTGTAAGGATTTGGATAATAAGTTATTTGAATTCTCTAAAAAATGGAATGTCGTTTACAGTAGATATGCTGATGATATTTCTTTCTCTTCAGATATTAATGTATACAGCAATGAATTGTTTTTAAATGAATTAGAAAATATTATAGAGTCAGAAAACTTAATTATAAATAAAAAAAAGACTAGATTACAATCTACATTTTATAGGCAAGAGGTCACAGGATTAGTTGTAAATGAAAAAGTAAATGTAAGACAATCATATATTAAAAAGATACGAAATTGGCTATATTTATGTGAACGGTATGGCTATTCTAAAGCTCAAAGTATTTTTAAAAAGGATTATCTAAAAGATAAAGGTCATATTAAAAATAATATTCCGGAATTATCTGAAGTTTTAGATGGTAAACTGGAATATTTAAAAATGGTTAAGGGGAAAAATAATAGCACATATGTAAAATTAAAGATAAGATATGACAACTTATTTTTAAATAAAGTAATTTTACAGAGAAATTATATAAATACAATTATAAGCATAAATGAGCAAGACTACGAAGAAGAAATGCAAAAAAATGTAAGAAATCTCATAAGTGCTTTAAAAATGTTAGGTAGTGAATCTCCAACATTTGGAGATGTAGCTAATATGTTTTTAAATATAACTGGTAAAAATTTATCAGAAGAAGATAAAAAAGATACACTATCTGATATAGCTTACGCTTATTCTAATATATCTGGCGAGAAAATTTCTCCTAGACAAGTAAGATTAGCTTTTGACAAATATAATACAAAATCTGAGGTAACAGAGAAAGAAGCTAAACAAGCTTTTAAAAAAGAAAAAAAGAAAAAGAAGAAAAAGAATAAAAAGAATAAAAAAGTAAAAGTGTCTAAGACAGCAACAGAAGAAATTGATAAAGAACAAGTTGCAAAAGATGTAGATAATAACAGTAAAAAACCTATTAATGTAGTAGAAATGGAAAGCATAGGCTATACTTCTTATGCTGCTGACACTAAACTAAAAGAGGGGATTATTATATATGATAAATACGGTAATAGATTTCAAATAGAAAAAATTGAAGATGGATTTATAAAAGTATTAAATACTGTTACAGGGGAATCTACACATTTAAGTGGAGGAGAGCTGGAAGGTTTTTTTGTTCCTATGACAGAAGAACAAATTGTTGAAGAAACAGCTTCTACAGGATTAAAAATAAAAGCTGAAGATGGCCCAAAATTTGGAATTAATGAGGGAAAAGCTTCACCTATTGCGTCAAGAATGCGTTATAAAGCTGTAAAAGGTAGATTTAAAGCTGTAAGATTAAATAATGGAACTATAGTTTGGAAATATGTTTCTACAGGAGAGTTACCAGAATTAAATGACAATCAATATGTTGATGTAGGTAGGCTTGTAGACCCAAATAAAAATATAGTTGGGAGAACTCTTAAAATAAAAGTTGTTGAACCTGCTGATTGGGATAAAATAAAATTTAATGAGGATTTTGAATATACTTTTAGAGATTGGTTTGAAAGTCGAGTAAAAGCTTTAGGACTTACTCCAGAAGAATTTATGAAAACAGATGAGTTTATAGGTAATGTTCCTATTGTTTATACAGAAATGTCAGGAGAAGAAACTCCATTAGCTTATGTATATGAAACTGATTGGTATACGGTGGATACAGTTAAAGACCCTACAAAAGAAAAAAATGAATTAATAAATAGAGCTGACCCAACTCCTGCACATGCAGCAGCTATTGTTAAAGCTAAACAAGAAGCTTTAGAATATAGAAAAAAGATTGTGAATGGTAAATTAGATAAAGCTGTTGTATCAACTAATGGAGAGTTTCCTTATATACTTGTTCCTAAATATGATGAAAATGGAAAAAGAATAATTCCACCAACTTTAGCTGAAATAGCTCCAAATGCTATTATGGTTGCTGTATCCTATTCAGAATTAAAAGATATAAATGGTAAAGTTATACGTGGGTTAGAAATAGAAAATGAAGATGAATTACGTTCTGCTTGGCAGAAGTCTGTAGAGGATATGCTTTTAACAGAAGAAGAAAAAAGATGGTTAGAAGAAGAAGCAAGCTTTGAAGAGCAAGAAAAGTTTTATGAAGAAAAGCTTGGGTTAAAAGCTCAAGTAGCTAATGAAGCCAATTCTTACATAGGAAATATGGGATATTTAATGCCTATTAGAAAAAATAAAGAAGGTAAAACTGTGTATAGATTCTTTCCAACTTTAACTATGAATGAAAATGGAGAATACAAAGCAGAGGAACATGTAGTTGAAACTTTAAAATACATAGCAGCTGCGAAATTAGCTATGAAACCTACAATTAGGGAAGATGAATGGAATACAAGTTGGAAAAAGAGATTAGGAAAGTACTGGGTTTCAAAAGATAAAGTAGAAGATTTCCTTTTAAAAGTTGATAAGGTTAATGGACCATGGAATAATTCATATAAAAATTGGAACTATTTTTATTCACAATATGTGTGGTTCAATAGAGTAAAATTTTTACGAGATTTAGATGAAAAAATTAAAAACAATCCTGAATATAAATACTTAAAAAAAGTTAAGAAAGTAATTTCTAGTCAAAATGAAATACCTTATGCTGCAATGTTCATAGAAGGTATAGAAAATTTTTTAAAAGTAAATTCTCAAGTTGGGACAAAAGCTATGAACAATACTCCTGTTAAGGTTAGTAAAAATGAAAAAGGAGAATATCAAATAGAAAAGGTTGCAGAAAGTTTTAGGGAATGGACACCACACAGATATAGAACTGATGTTATGTCTTTTAAAGTTGGAGAAGAAATTGAAATGGTAGAGCCAACACTAAAAGAATATAAAGCTGCTGCAAGAGCTAAGTTACCAAGACCACAGCCTAAACCTGTTGTAAAACCTATACATTCTCCTGCTGTTCAGCAGAAGTTTGTAATGACTCCTATAAAATCTTCTGAAGGTAAAGATAAAAATTTAGCTGAAACTTTTACAGAAAAATTAAAGAATACAAAATATAATATAGAAGAAAGAAAAAAAGCTATTGAAGAAGCTAATAAAAAAAATAGTGAAGTATTTTATAATATTCCCTATTTATAAGGTATCAAATTGAAGCCATATTTTCCTATTTTTGCAGTAAAATATTTTAAATGATAGTTGACATAACACCTATTTTATTAATCTATAAAAATAGGTGCCATTACAATACATTCTTTAAATTTAATTTTGCATTAAATCTGATTAAAATAACTTAAATTTGCAGTAATGAAGAATAAAAATCAAATATTATTGCAACTTTCTTCTCATCTTTTTTGGGATGTAGATATCAAAAATATTGATGTTGATAAACACGCTGTTTTTTTAATTGAGCGAATTCTGATGTATGGTTTATTATCTGATTTTAAATTGTTGTTAAAGATTTACGGATTAGATTTTATAGTAGAAAAAATGAAAAAATCTAGACAGATCGATAAAAAAACCGCTTCGTTTTTGGCGGCTCTCAGTGGAATTTCTAACAAAGAATTTTTATGTTACACTACAACACAGTCAACAAACGAACTCTGGAACTCATAAAAGAAATTCAAGGTTTACAAGGTTTTGAAAATCTACGTTTGGTAGGCGGAACAGCATTAGCACTTCAAATAGGACATAGGGTTTCCATTGATATTGACTTTTTTGGAAACACAAATCTTAATCATTTATCTATTGTTGACAGATTAAAAAAAATAGGTAATCTGAAAACAATTAGAAATTCCGAAAATGTTCATATTTTTTTATTGGACAATATAAAAGTTGACATCGTAAATTATGACCATCCTTGGATTGCTGATACCGTTACCGAAAAACAAATTCAATTAGCAGATTTACCTGATATTGCTGCTATGAAAATTTCTGCTATTACCAATAGAGGAACTAAGAAAGATTTTATTGATTTATATTTTTTATTACAAAAATATTCGTTCCGGCAGATTATTGATTTTTATCTTGAAAAATATAAAGATGCAACCCTATTATTAACCTTAAAAAGCCTAACTTACTTTACTGATGCTGATAATGAGCCAATGCCAAAAATGTTAAACGATATTTCTTGGAATGATATTAAAAATAGGATAATTGTAGAAGTAAAAAATTTTATATGATTATAGACACCCACACCCATATATTTGTAGAGCAGTTTGATAAAGACAGAGCCGAAGTAATCCAACGTGCCAAAGCTGTTGGCATAGAAAAATTTGTTTTGCCCAATATTGACAGCAA
>JAMOMQ010000029.1 GCA_027066995.1 Flavobacteriales bacterium | reverse complement strand
CCCGTCCAAGCCGACATCAATTGGAACGGGCGGATGTGCAACGGCGGTCACGGCATTTGCTATGTGAAAAAAAACGCAAAACTTACTACGCACGCCCTTGTTTACTACGATAAAAAATATAACGAACTGATTATCCGCATCCCGCAAGACCAAATGACCCGAGCCGTGCGAAAAAAACTCCTCTACCGGCCCGTAAAGGATAACGTATGGCTCTATTCCTTGGAAGAGGACAATCCCCTGCCGGAAAAACTCCGGAAAAAACTCAACCTGTCTTCTTCATCCGTACGAGCCGGCGATTACTTGATCGTATGGAAAGACAAATATTTTGAATTGCACCTTAAATTATCCTGAAAAATGAAGCTTCGATACCTGACGGCAGGCTTAATATGGTTCGTAAGTATGGCGCTCAACGCCCGGCCGCCGCATAACGGAACGGACATCCAATCCCTTATGGAACAAATGTATGCCGAAATCCGCATTACGCATGAACAATTCGAAGCCTTGCGAAAACCTTTGGTGCTGGAACTGCAACGAATCCGTAAGGAATTATACCGCACTTCGGACAAAAACCGCCAAATCGACCTCTTGATCCGAAAAGATATAATACGCCACCGCCTCCGGCAATTGGAACTTACCGAACAAACCCAAATCTTTAAAATCCGTTATCTCAAAGGCCTGTCGGTCATACGCATTTTGTATGAAAAAGTCCTGGACCTCGACCATCATTTCGCTTCCATCGTCACCTTCCGGGAAATCAACAAAATGGCCAATCCCAACCATTATCCGGAATTCCTCAAAGTAAAAGAAATCATCGAACGAAAAAAAGACCGGAAAAAATCTTTTGAATTACCCTCTTTATTGAGCCAAAACCTTTATGTATCCACCATCACCACCTTGATTAACCTGTTCAACGCTTCGGTTTCGCCCAAAGACAAAGAACGGGATTTGGAAAAAATCCAATGCATCCTCGACTTCACCCTCCGCATGCATACCGACCTGAACACCATCTATTTCGAAATGGAATTTCTCAAAAAAAGCAACGACAAGGTCCTGGAAGATTTGCAACGACTCTTTAAAGACTACACCAAACCCATCGGCTACTTCGTATCGCTCAAAGAATGCCGTATGAACGACGATTGGGACACGGTGCAGGAAAAATTAAACAAATATTTGGAAAAACTGCAGGAAGCTATGGAGAAAGAAGATAATCACCGGGTGATGCAAATGCAAATCAACTTGAATTTTCCCATCGATCAATTGTTACAATTCATCAACGAATACAACATCCACATCGACCAATCGGCCAAATTTTACGAAAAATTCAAGATCATTCTTAACAGCTACGAAAACGAACCCGTTTGCAGCGCCTCCCTGCCCGAAGCGTATAAAAAATTAAAATCGGACATCGATATCACCATCGAAAAATTCAACACGGCCTACAAACCGGTGGAAGTCAACGGAAGCAAGCTCAAAGAAATTCTCTACGGAATTAATGAATACCAGTGAAACCGGAATAAGGTTATAAGACATTGACGTTCATTTGCATAGAAATAAAAACATGACCCGGAGAGCGTTAAAAAAAAATATTATTTTTGTAAATGGGATCCGGGGCAAGGCAAACGGCTTGGCAAGAAAACCAAAACGGCACACCAAGCCACAACATACCGGAAACCGGCAAACACCCCGGCGTTTTAAAGGTGCAAACGGCCAAAACGGAACTGTTTGTCTAACCTTTAAAAACGTGGAATTATGAGAAAATTAAAATTTGCTTTGCTTTTTTTGCTTGCCTCCAATTTTTTAATTGGCATGAAATTAAAAGCACAAAAAATTAATATATCAACAGAAGTCAAAACAACAACTTACCAATTATTGACAGAAGGAGCTAAAGCATTTTATTCGAAAGGCACTTCCTTTTCGGAGTTTAAAAAAAGATTAGTAGGAGATGTAGTTGTTTCCAAAGAGATGGAAATGCTAATAAAGGATATTTATAATACGTTATCAACTTCCAAAAAACTTTCAAACATTAAAGCTCCAAAGTCATTTGATTTGGTATTAAATAAAATACAAAACGAAGGAACGGGTAAATTAATATTAAATGATAATATTAAATTCGACTCAAACGGTAATATTCAGGCAAAAAAGATTAATTGGGGCAAATGGATAAGATTTGCAATTAAAGTATTAACTGCAATATTAGAAATCTTCTTTTAAAACCTGAATATTTTTAAGCTCCGGGAGTTATATTTCTCCCGGAGCATTATAAAAATAATTCAAATGAAAAATATTAAATTAGTTATTTTTTTGGTGTTTATTGTAAATTTAGGATGTAAGAATTCAATATCATTAAAGACTTTTATTACGGCTTTTAATGAAAGTAGTAATGAAGAAATAAATTATTATTTAAATAAATCCGAAAAATTTGTTTTAGATGAAAAGTCTAGGATTATTTTTCCTGTTTATGTGAATGATACACTAATAAACCTGATGTTCGATACAGGAGGATTTACACTTTTCTATGATAAAAAAATTATAAAAAAATATATTCAAGAAGGGAAAAATTATTATCATAATTCCGGGATGTATTTACCTAACAATGAAAAGTTGGAAATATATTCTTTTATCATAGATTCGCTGAAGTCTCAAATATTTTATACAAAACATAAAGCATCCAGAGTTATACATAATTTTCATAAGAAAACTCTTTCTTGTAGTGATATAAATAGAACAGGTATTTTAGGAAATGATATTTTTTGGGATTCCCCTTATCCTGTAAATTTTGATTTTACAAATCATACAATAAAATTATTAAACGGGAATCCTTCTAACTACATTGGGTATTACAAAATAAATTCTAAATTTGATTTATTAGGCGATATAAAAATACAATTAATATTAAAAAATAAAAAAGTTTGGGCAAAATTTGATACGGGATACACCGGCTATATACACTTAAAATCATCCTCGACATTAGAAAAAAAAATTTGGAAAAGCCGACATTGAAACGGAAGAATATGTATTCTATGGCGACATGCGCCCTCGTACTACTACAAAAAAATATTACACTCAAATCCCCATTAGTATTTCTCCCTTAAAACAAAAATTTAAAGGTATTGTGGCGGTTTCATATATAACAAAATATAATCTCATAGGAATGCAATTCATTAAACAATTTAATTGGATTATAGATTACAAAAACAAAACCGTTTTTATCAAACCCATAAATTACAAAGAACAGAAAAAAAACTACTCCAAAACAATAAAAGTAATTGCTTTTAATAATTATTTGATTATAGGTTTAAAATCGAAAAATATTAACAAATATCATTTAGGTGATACAATAGTATCAGTAAATAATAACAAAATCACAAAACAGAATATTTGTTTTTTCGAAAATTTATTAAACAACGAAAAGGACTGGAACAAATTTGATATACTAATTAAAAGCAATAAACATCATTGAAAATATAAAAAATAAAACAGATAAAGATGAAAAAAATATTATACTTGAATATTATAACATTTTTATTCAATTTTTATAATATTTCCCGCCCCGTCCAAGCCGACATCAATTGGAACGGGCGGATGTGCAACGGCGGTCACGGCATTTGCTATGTGAAAAAAAACGCAAAACTTACTACGCACGCCCTTGTTTACTAGAAGTTTTAACTCTTTCCTTTGACAGAATAAAACGCTAATTAACACACTATCAATATCATGCGTTTTTGGGTAAGCTCTACAGCTTTGGGTTAAATATTTGATTTACAGCCTTTTGGCTCATTACATCATAAGGAAGCT
>JAMOMQ010000028.1 GCA_027066995.1 Flavobacteriales bacterium | reverse complement strand
ATGTTAGAAAGTATTTTACATAAATACAATTTCGAATTATATCCATTTATTATGTGGACTATGATTATATCAGGTGTTTCCCTAGTGATACTTTCCCCTTTCTTAAACAAGGCTATGAAAGGAATTCATTAATGAATTTAGAAATTAGATTTTAGAAGTTAGAAATTAAAGTTATGGAAAAACAGAAAGAAAAAAAAATTGGTTTTATCGAATTGATGAAATCTTTCCCAAAGAGATTTTGGATGGCCAGTATTTTTGAACTTTTGGAACGGTTCGCATGGTATGGAATGTTTGCAATTTTAGCCATGTATTTAGTAGCTTCCAAAGACAAAAACGGTTTAGGTTTTACAGACGACCAAGGAGGAAAAATTATAGGCGACATCACAGCACTACTATATTTTTTACCTTTGATAACTGGAGCTATAGCAGACAGAATCGGTTATAAAAAAAGCTTAACCATATCCTTTATCATTCTTGCAATAGGTTACGGGACTTTAGGCTATGTTCATTCATTTTGGACTTTTTATTTTGTATTCCTGTTTTTAGCTATCGGTGCCGCCATGTTTAAACCTGTTGCATCTGCCATTGTAACCAAAACCACTGATGAGAGAAACTCATCAATGGGATTCGGTGTGTTTTATATGATGGTTAACATCGGTGGATGGATAGGGCCGTTTATAGTCGGAAAATTAAGAGGTGAAGACAATTGGCTTATAGCTTTTCACATGGCTACCGGAGTAATTTTGGTAAACTTGTTATTTAACATTTTCTTCTTTAAAAAAGATGAAATTGAAAAAACGGATTTGTCAATTTTTGATACAGTTAAGAAATCATTTTTAAATATTTGGGAAGCGCTAAAAGATTCAAAATTAACCGTTTTGCTTATTATAATGATTGGTTTTTGGACATTGTTTAATCAATTATTTTATACATTGCCAAAATTCATTCAAGATTGGGTAGACTTAAAACAACTTTACCAAGAAGTCTATAATTTTTCTCCTATGCTGACATCATTGATTAGTGACGGAAAAGAAGCTATTGCCAAACCCGAATTGTTGATTAACTTGGATGCATTTGCCATTATTCTTTTACAAATGCTCATTTCCTATTTAATTATCAAATGGAAACCGGTAAATGCTATGATTATAGGATTTATTATTGTATCCATCGGAATCGGTTTAACTTTTTATTTTAGAAACGGCATCTATATTATTGCAGGAATTATAATTTTTGCAATAGGAGAAATGACTGCAAATCCTAAATTTTCGGCCTATATTGCCGAAATTTCACCCAAAGGCAAAGAAGCTTTATACATGGGCACCTATTTCCTTCCTGTTTTTGTAGGAAACAAAATTGCAGGTTGGCTTTCAGGAAGCGTCTATGGTGATATGTCAGCCAAAATTTCTCTCGCTCAAAAAGAAGCTATATCAAAAGGTTTTGAAATGGTTGACAAAAATGGACAATTGGTTTATTATACAAAAACCGGTTTTAAAGCTGTTGATAAAGCGGGAAAAATTTTAGATAATGTTAAAGTCGATATCACCAAAAATGAGTATATAGCACAAGTAGCTCAAAAACTAAACATGAATGTAGATCAACTGACTACATATTTATGGAACACATATCATCCTAACCAAATATTATATATCTTCGTAGGAATTGGGCTATTTACATTTTTTGCCTTATTATTTTATGACAAAGTATTTGTAAAAAGACTTAATAAAAATTAATTTTTATTAAACTTAATTTATCTTACCCCGCCATTGTCTGCGGGGTATTATTTTTTTTATTATTTTTATTGAAAATAAAATTAGCTGTAGAATTGAGGTTAAACACATGAAAAAATACGCCAATTATATCATCGTTTTTTTACTGATTGTTAGTGGATATTTTATTTACAATTCTTTTCATTTAATTAAAGAAGTGAAAATTTTAAGAAAAGAACTCAAAGAAACCAATGAAGGTTATGATAACAATATCCAATATGCCATTACTCTGGAAGATTCCATCACTCGTTTTAAAGCCAAAATAGACTCTATGCTATCTGCCGACAGGTTTTCTATTGGTGGAAATCTTAAGTCCCAAGCCTATCTTAATCAAACCATGAATATACAAAAGGATTGGCAAGATTTTTTAAAAAATAAGTTATTGCAAACCAACCAAAAACAAAAAGGTGATAATCCTTTAGTTCCGTTTGCCGGTATGGCTGGTGTTATGCGGTTTGACGATGCCAAAGTGTTGAATCACCGTTGGATGATTGCTCATTTTACAGACGGCACTTATCAAGGAGAAGCAATTATCCGTTATGATATTGACAATAAAGGACGTGTCCGTTTTAAAGTATTAGACCAAACACTTTACAAATAGTTTTATGGAAAACAATCAATCCAATATTATCGCCAAAGGTATAGTCAAAGCCGTTTTTTCACTTATTGCCGTGTTTTTACTCTTGTGGTTTTTATACACCATTCGCACCATACTTGTTTATTTGGTGATTGCTTTGGTGGTTTCTTTGATAGGCAGACCTATTAAGAAGTTTTTAATCAAACGTTTTAAACTCAAAGACACTCTGGCCAGTGCACTTACTTTACTGATACTTTTAGGAAGTTTTATCACCTTATTTGCCATTTTTGTGCCTTTAATTTTAACTCAGGCACAGAATCTCTCTGCATTAAATATCAATGATTTTCAACATAAAATGTCACTGGTGTTGGAGAGTGTCAAATCTTATTTGCATCAAAAAAATATTACGGTTTTAGATGATTTTTCTTTCAATAGCATTTTTTCAAAAATAAATTTAAAAGTATTACCCGAACTGATTAATTCCATTGTTAGTTTTTTAGGAAATTTTATTGTAGGTTTTTTTGCCGTAAGTTTTATTAGTTTTTTTATGTTAAAAGACAATGATTTGACTTCCAATTTTCTTTTTAAGCTAATCCCCAATGATGATAAGCAACAATTTCAATCTGTTTTTTCAAAAATTAAAGATTTGCTTTCTCGTTATTTTATAGGTATTAGTATTCAAATCACCATTATCTTTATTTTATATACTATTTTATTAAATGTTTTAGATGTAGAAAACGCCACTTTTATTGCCCTCTTGGCTGCATTGATGAATCTGGTGCCTTATATCGGCCCCATTGTGGGCTGGACTATTATGGTAAGCCTTTCTTTGACATCACAACTCAATGTTTTAGACTCTCATACCATGGTGCAGTTAGTACGTAATATTACCATCGGCTATGTTTTAATCCAAATGTGGGATGCCTTTGTTGATGTGCCGCTGATTTATTCAAAAAGTGTCAAGGCGCACCCACTCGAAATCTTTTTGGTTATAATGATAGCCGGTACACTTTTTGGCGTAATCGGGATGATTGTGGCCGTGCCTAGTTATACCATGTTACGTTTATTTTTAACGGAATTTTATCAAGAATATAAAGCGCATTTTACCATTTGGTAAATTAAGGTTTACTGCAAAACGCTTAAATATTGAATATCAATATAATACAATCGGTTGTTCGATGAGAAAAGCATGTTGTTTTTCACATAAAAGCATAAAATTCTTTACACTTGTAAAACGCATAAATTTTATATTTCTGCTACTCGGAAGCACAACATCTTTGCAACTTGTTCATTTTGAAGTATCTATATACATCTGTAATTCACAAATTACAAATCTATTACACTTCCGAGCTTTTCAGCAAGCCCTAAATTAGTTTTTTTTAAAGGCAGACAGGGTTACATATTTACGTTTTTTGTAAGCTTGGGCCAATTTATTAATCCAATAATTTTTTGATAATATACCGATTAACCCAATAAAGCTTAAAAAGCCGATGCCATAATAAAATCCGGCATATTTGTTAAGTAGCAGATATATAATTATAGGCAATATTAATCTGAGTATGCCGAAAATAAATGTTTTTAGATTGAAGCTGTCGCGCGACTGAAAAGCTTTGACCTTTTCATTGAGTTTGATTGGTGTGGTGCGAAAAACTCCTGCCAATAAAGTAGCAGGTATGTTAAAACCTATGTTAAAAATACCCATTGCCAATAATAATAAATAGATTTTCCAGCCTAAGATCAAGTAGGGGAGAGCCAGTATAAGTGTTAGCAATACCGAAACAGTCAGTAGCCACCATTTGGCTTCTACATAAGTTTTGTAGTGTATGCCTTGGGTCATTAGCAGCGGGTAATACTCACTATCCCAAGCAGGAATAAAATTGCCGAACTGCATTACAAAATAGCCTGAAAACATCATTAAAAACATAATCTTGTTAAATTCCGGTTGTTGAAATTGATCACCTGTTTTACTCAATAATACAAAGGTCATTACATAAAAAATTAAAAAACCGACTAACGATTGTCTGGGTCTGACATTGCGCCATATCAAACGTAAATCATTGGCAACTAACTGCCCTAATACACCATGTTTTTGAGCCCATGTCAAATTGAGTTGTCTTGGCTTTTTCACTTCTTTTCCTTTGATGGCATCATCTAAATAAAACCGTCGTAATATATATTGGAAAAGCCCGTAGTAAACTATTAATAAAACCAAAAGAGGTATTATCACTAAAGCGGGCTTTAGATATATTTTATGAAAATACATTCCTATAAAATTTAGATGTTTGGTCAACCATGCCATTTTGTAAATAATGACAAAAACCGATAAGCCTGTTACTACATTTATAATAGTATTGCGACTACTCAAAAATAAAATCAATTCAATTATAAAAGTTGCTGATAACACACCTATGCCCCAAATAGTAAGTCGCCACAGTTCTGTTTGTTCCCGGCTTACTAACACTGCAAAAAATATTAGCATGAATAAAAAAATCAAATTGACCGGTTGTAAAAAAATCGATGATAAATGGTAATGGATTGTGTTTTTTTTAGAAACGGGTAAAATCATAAAAGGTTTAACTTGCATGGTATCAAAATGGATATACATCATGACATAAAAAACCAGAAAAAAATAGGCAAATAAATATTGATTGGCCTGTTTAAAAACATCTGTGGCATTTTGTTGTTCCTTAATGTAGTAATATAACAATAGAACGGCTCCTAAAGCATAAGCCGTAAAGATAAGAAAGGCAATTGTGCTAAAAACTTTTATTGTTAAATTTTTGGAAAATTGTGGTGAACGTCTAAACTTTTTATATGAAAGTTTTAAGAATTGTAAATAGGTCATTGAACATCTTTTGTTGATTAAAATTATAAAAAAATATTGTATTTTTGTAACTTAATTGAGACTAACTATGTTAGAACCCTATATCAAAGAAGAAAACGGTTTTAAATACGTCGAAAAAGGTGAAGGCACCCCATTGATTATCTTACACGGTATTATGGGTGGATTGAGTAATTTTGATCAAGTTATCAATCATTTTTCCAAAGATTTTAAAGTATTAATGCCCGAATTGCCGATTTATACCTTTCCTCTATTAAAAACCAGTGTAAAAGGCTTTGCCAAGTTTTTATATGATTTTTTTGAATTTAAGAAAATTGATAAAGCCATTCTCTTGGGTAATTCTTTGGGAGGACACGTGGCACTTTATTTTACCAATAAAAATCCGGATAAGGTATTGGCCATGATATTAACCGGAAGTAGCGGATTGTATGAAAAAAGTATGGGAGATACCTATCCCAAACGAAAAAATTACGACTACATCAAACGCAAGGCTCAAGAAGTATTTCACAATCCGAAAGTAGCTACCAAAGAGTTGGTCGATGAAGTCTTTGAAGTGGTTAATAACCGTATGAAAGTTATTCGCACATTGGCATTGGCCAAAAGTGCTATCCGACACAATATGGCTAAAGATTTGCCCAATATAAATGTGCCGGCCTGTTTGATTTGGGGTCGTGACGACAAAGTTACCCCGCCCGAGGTAGCCGAAGATTTTAAGAGACTTTTACCCGATGCCGATTTATATTGGATAGACAAATGTGGTCATGCGCCCATGATGGAACATCCGAAACAATTTATTGAAATTATGGATCAATGGCTGGTTAAACGAGGTTTTAAATAGTTTGTAAGCTGTGTATTCGTAGAATATGGTTTCCAAATTAGAAAATACGGCATACCGCATTAAAACTAAAGCAAATGTTCCGATATATTCTTAAACAACCTGTCAATAAGCCCGAAAATCAAAAAGCCTTATTGATGTTACATGGCTACGGTAGTAATGAAGCCGATTTGTTTTCTTTTGCCAGTCAACTGCCGGATGATTTGTTGATAATTTCGGCACGCGCGCCGCATACATTAGATTTTGGAGGCTATGCTTGGTATGATATTTTTTTAGATGCCCGTAACAATAAGATATCCGATAACCAACAGGCGCAAGAAAGTCTGGAACATTTGGCGGAATTTATAGATTTTTTAATCGATAAATACCAAATTGATCCGGCCAATTTTAATTTGCTCGGTTTTAGTCAGGGGGCTATTCTTAGCTATGCATTGGCATTAAATTATCCCCAAAAAATTAAAAATGTGATAGCGTTAAGCGGTTATATCAATGAAGACATCATGCCATTGCAAGATCAAATAGATCATTATAAACACCTTAACATTTTTGTATCACATGGTATTTATGACGATGTTATTCCTATAGAACTAGCTCGTAAAATTCCACCTTATTTAACCGAAAGGCATATTAAACATCTTTATAATGAATATCCAATGGGACATGAAATTAATTATCTTTGCTTACAAGACATGATTGAATGGATAAATAAGTATCTTTGATTTATAAAACATGGCATGACCAAAAAAATAAATTTAGTGCTTTCCGGAGGCGGTGCAAGAGGTATCGCTCATATTGGAGTAATTGAAATACTGCAAGAAAAAGGCTATGACATACAATCTGTTTCCGGCACTTCCATGGGCGGACTCGTAGGTGGCATATATGCTGCCCAAGCTCTTTCTCCTTTTAAAAATTGGCTTATAAATGCTGACATAAAAGAAGCCATACGTATGTTGGACTTCTCATTAAATTTACCCGGATTAATCAAAGGAGAAAAAATCATGAAAAAAATTGCCGCTATGTTGCCGGTTCAAAACATTGAAGATCTACCCATCCCTTATACTGCCGTCAGCACCGATTTAACAACCGATAAAGCCGTATATTTTAATCGGGGTAATTTGCTTGAAGCTATGCGTGCCACAATAGCCATACCTACTATTTTTACACCGGTTATAAAAGACCGCCATTTGTTGGTTGATGGTGGATTGGTCAATAATATACCCATTAATGTTGCTAAAAAATTGAATGATTATCCGGTTGTTGCAGTTTGTGTCAATGCCGATGTGCCTGTAACTCAAGAACAAATGCAAATAATGAAACCTTCTGAAGATGCGGAAAAAGAATATCTTTCAAAACTAGAGAATATTCAAAAACATATCAAGTCCAGATTGTTAAAACGAACTTCAAAAAAAGATCCTCAAATGAGTTATAGTAAAATACTGGATCAAACCATTCATTTGATGATTGCACAAATATCCAATCAAATTATACAAGAATTTCCGCCTGAGATACTGATTCAAATACCTCGTAAAATCTGCGGAACATTTGATTTTTTAAAAGCGGAAAAGCTGATAAATATCGGGAGAATGGCTGCTAAAGAAAATTTGTAAAACTCAAATAATATTCATTTTTCGCAATAAAAACGACGCATTCATATTTTGGCAAATACCTGTTTTTAAACGGTAATCAAAATAAAGCTCATCATCAATTATAGCTGCATCAAAGAAAAAGTTTTTAATTTGTGGATACTCATCTGCCAAACTGCATAAACTTAAATCGTGTGTGGCAATAATGCCGGTAGCTTTTGATTGGGTCAATCGTTCTAAAAACTGCTTGGACCCCATCGCTTTATCTTTAGAATTGGTGCCTTTTAATATTTCGTCTAATACAATAAAATAAGCACCGGTAGCTATTTGATCAACAATATATTTTAAACGTGTGAGTTCTGAAAAAAAGTAAGATGAATCGCTACTGAGCGAATCACTCGTGCGCATGCTGGTTATCAACTTAATGGGCTGATAACTATAAGAAGTAGCGCAAACAGGCAAGCCGGTATTAGCCATTACAATAGACAAGGAAACGGTTCGTAAAAAAGTGCTTTTACCTGCCATGTTGGCACCGGTTATTATGTAAAATTCATTGGGATGAATGCTAAAATTGTTTGTAACTCTTTTGTCAAAAGCAATTAATGGATGGCCTAATTGTTCAGCTTTAATTTGCAATTTATCGTTTATGAGTTTGGGATAAGTATAGGTGGGATGATTAAATGCAAAGTTGCCTAAACTGATTTGTGTTTCAAAAAAACGCAGATTTTCTAACCAATAAGAAATATCCTTGCCGTATTGTTTAATCCATTTTTCCAATTGATACGCCATGATCAAATCATACAAGAACAGACTGTTTCCCAAAAATTTAATAACAATATTTTGAGCCATTTCTTTACGGTTATACCACCGGAACAATTGGGTTAGTATTTGTGATGCCGGTTTATTTTTCGATTGAATTTCTTTTTGTTTTTGGCTTAACAAATGAGAATTAAAAGATTCTTTTTCAATAAGTTCTATAAGTGAGCCTGCTGATATTAGAGACGGTAAAATGTAATCCAAACCTTGATACAAACGGTGAATTTTTTTTGCAAAAATGCCTACTACAAACAATCCGAAAATCAGCCAATAGTATAATATCCGGTTAGGTAAAGTATGTGTATAAAATCCTGCTAAAATACCAATAGATAATATGGAAAAGACAAGAGTTAAATAGCCCGTAAATGTA
Source organism: Flavobacteriales bacterium (assembly GCA_027066995.1). GTDB lineage: Bacteria > Bacteroidota > Bacteroidia > Flavobacteriales > Flavobacteriaceae > WGBX01. The sequence goes on along the minus strand of JAMOMQ010000028.1, from coordinate 8,160 downwards.
TGCGTAAAAGGTTTATAACCGGAAAACCATTGATTAATTTCAGTTGATGGTTTGGTATTTTCCAAGGTCAAAACACCGGCCATAAAATCTTGGCGCCATTCGGGTTTTTGTGCCAATTCTTTTACGGCTTCTTGTTTTTGTTCAATTTGATTGATATCATTGGCTGTTAATAAAGAAGCTAAATCCGTTTGAACTTCCGGATTATAAGAGCGGTTTATGTATTGAAAAAAAGAATCGGTGCCAAACAGATCAATATCATAACTATAAGCATGTCCGGTATTAATAAATTGGCTGCCGTCGGCTAAATCGGTGGGTTTTTGTTCCAAAATTTGTATTTCGGTCCGGTTGATTTTTTGATAGGCTTTATTGCGTCCAATAGCTTTGCTAATATTACCGCTTTTAGAAACCAAAAATAAAAAGACAGGTATCCAAACCATAAAAATAAGTAAAACTTGTCCGGTAGACTCGTGAAAAAAATAGAGTGCAACTATCAAAAGTAAAAATACAATCAAACGGGCAATACTTATCCATAAAGATTTCTTTTTTAAAACAATAAGCTCTTTTTCAAACTTTTGCAATCTTTTTTGATAAAATGACAAAGGAAAATTTCTCATATTTTTTTGGTTTCAAATCAAAAAATATAAAAAATTGAGACCGCAAGTGCAATCTCAATTTTATTGATAATAATTTTAAAAATATAGTAATTAATATAATTCAACCAATTTACCAACCAATTCTCTGACAATGGGTTCTGCCGCTTTAGCGGCTTTGAGCACTTCTTGGTGGTTTACTTCTTCAATAAATTCTGCAGTGCCGATATCTGTAATGACCGAAATGCCAAACACTTCCATGTCCATATGACGAGCTACAATTACTTCAGGAACGGTGGACATTCCTACGGCATCACCTCCCATATTTCGCACCATGGTATATTCGGCTAAAGTTTCGAAAGTAGGGCCTTGCAAGCCTAAATAAGTGCCTTCTTTAATTTTGATACCATTTTCGGCAGCATAAGAGCGGACAACTTGCAGCATTTTTTTGCTGTATGGCTCACTCATATTGACAAAACGGGGACCAAAACGTTCATCATTAGGGCCTCTCAAAGGGTGTTCAGGAAAAAAATTGATATGGTCTTTAATCAACATAACATCACCAATATTAAAGTTTCTATTCACCCCTCCTGATGCATTAGAAACAACTAATTTTCTAATACCCATTTGCCAAAAAACACGTTCGGGAAAAGTAACTTGCTTCATATTGTAGCCTTCATAATAGTGAAAACGACCATTCATGGCCAAAACCTTTTTGCCGTTTAATTCACCAAAAATCAAAGAACCCTTATGTCCTTTGACTGTTGAAACCGGGAAATTGGGAATCTCTTTATAGGGTATTTCTTTTTCAACTTTGATATCTTCTACCAAACTACCCAAACCGCTACCTAAAACAATAGCATATTCTGGAATATAATTAATTTGTTTTTTTAAGAAATTAGCCGTTTCTAACGACATTTCAAATTCATTGGTTACCTCTGACATAATCTAATATTTTTTTGTTAAACAATACATTTTCAGCAATTTGTGTTTGAATAGGCAAATAATATAAATCATTATTAAAATGCGGTGCCAATCTTACATAATCTTTTTCTGTGGTTAAAATCAATTTTTTTTCGGCTTTTATACCGGCAAATTTTTGTTTAATTGATTTTATATCAGCATTTGAAAAATGATGGTGATCGGCAAATTTCAAACTTTCAAAATTAATATTTTTTTCTGATAAAAACGAATATAAAGGTTCCGGATTGGCAATGCCTGTGATCAACAAAATATTAAATGATGTCAAGTCTTCTATATTTATACTGTTTTGTTGTCCCGAAATTACCTTACTATATTCAATATTTGAGAAAAAAACAGGGCATTTTACATATTCATGAATACGGGATATTACTGTTGTTTTTTTTGCACTCTCAAGTGTTTTTGGAGATTTTGTAACAATCACAATATCAGCTCTTTTTGCATTCTTTCTGCTTTCGCGTAAATGCCCGGACGGAAAAACAAAATCATGGTAAAAAGGTCGGCTGTATGGTGTTAATAACAAGTTTAGTCCCGCCTTAACACGACGGTGTTGAAAAGCATCGTCAAGGAGTATGACATCCGGTGAAAAATTATCCAAAACTTTACGTATGGCTATTGCACGGTTTTCACCGACAGCAATCGTAATATCCTTAAATTTTTTATAAATTTGGTAGGGTTCATCACCGATACTTTTAGGTGTTGCTGTATTATCCGCTACTATAAAACCTTTGGTTTTTCGTTTATATCCACGACTGATAACCGCTATTTTATAATCATTTTTTAAAAGACGAATCAAATATTCGATTTGTGGTGTTTTACCCGAACCTCCCAGACTTAGATTACCTACATTGATTATAGGCACCTCAAAGTTGGTTGTTGATAAAATATTCTTATCATACAAGAAATTCCTGATATCGGTAATCATGGCATAGATAACCGAAAAAGGAAAAAATAAAATTCGAAAATTAAAACGCATTTTTATCAATTAACTTATTTTTTATTATATAATTGCATCCCTGCATAAATAAGGCTTTTTCAGTCATCTTTATTTCTACAAATTTAGAACAATGGGTGAATTATTAACCTAAGGAAAAAGAGTATATAGTAGTATCCTGTAGTTTTGATATGTTTCATATTTCGGAACATTCTTTTTTCTTTTTCCTATCATTTTTTCCTTTCACTTTCCCCTATCATCTTCTCAACCTTAAATAATTCCCATAAATTTTGATACCAGTTCCATTAAAATGGCAGCGGCCAAGGCTGCCAATGTGCCAACTACATAACCAACTACAGCCAACATAACGCCGACCGATGCTAAGGACGGATGAAATGCTGCCGCTACTACCGGTGCTGAGGCTGCACCACCAACATTAGCCTGACTACCAACTGCTAAGAAAAAATAGGGTGCTCTTATGAGTTTGGCTACACCAATTAGTAACAAAGCATGAATACTCATCCAGATCAATCCTATAAATATGAGGCCGGGATTTTTTAATATTTCCGTTAAATCCATTTTCATACCAATAGTAGCAACTAAAATATAAATGAATACACTGCCTATTTTAGAAGCTCCTACGCCTTCATATTTTTTTATCTTTGTAAAAGAGAAGGCAATACCAAATACAGTTGCTAAACTAATCAGCCAAAAAAACTGTGATCCGAAAGATGAAAAGGGTGATTTTTTATCAGCAACAAAAGCTATATGTTTGTGGAGAAATTCAGAGATATGAGTTGCTCCCCAAAATGAGACGGCTACGGCAAAAAATGTTATACCAAATAAAATCATATAATCTGTCAATGTTGGTATACGTTGCACTTTTTTGGCAAATGCCATAACTTTTTGTTTCAACTCTTCAATAGCAGAGGTGTCGGCTTTTAACCACCGGTCTATTTTTTGTGCACGCGGCACACCTATGAGTAGCAAAGCCATCCATATATTGGCTACAAATATATCTACCAAAACCGTAGCACCATATTTTTTAGGATTGTATTCAAAAATTTCCAACATGGCAGCTTGATTGGCGCCGCCTCCAATCCAACTGCCTGCCAAAGTCGATAATCCACGCCATAAAGCATCATGACCGGTTCCGGCAACAGTATCTGGAGAAATACTACCAACTAAAAACAAGGCTATGGGCCCGCCGATAACAATACCGACTGTGCCGGTAAAAAACATAATCAAAGCTTTGGGCCCCAGGCGGAAAACCGCTTTGAGATCGATGCTTAAAGTCATTAATATCAAAGAAGCCGGTAGCAAAACCCGGCTGGCTATATAATATAATTGAGATTGATGTGCCACCGGTTTGCCATCTTCTATGCTAACCCAATGTGTGGCAATAATATTACTTGATGTTAAAACGGCAGGTAAAACATAAGCTAAAAGTAAAGCAGGAACAATTTTGTAAAACTTTTCCCAAAAGCCGCCTTTTAAAGAGCTGGTATAAAAAACCAAAGCTAATAATCCCATAAGTAGGCCAAAAACAATAATATCATTGCTAAAAACAGGAGTGGTATCTTTTATTCTTGTAATATCTGTCATATAGGTCGGTTTTTTGTTAAATGCAAATATAAGAAAACAATTATTGTTAAAATATTTGTTTACAAAGATGAATGTTTATATCTTTGATAATAGTTTATGATATTGATTGCATATTTTTTTAATTCGTTTGAAGGCGATTATTGAAAATATACATACTTAATAAAGAAAATTATTTATATAAATGTTGTTTATGAAGAAAATTTTACTAACGTTATCTTTATTGCTGACTATTGTTTTATACGGGCAAAACAATCGAATGATAATTCCTTCGGATTTGTCTCAAGAAGTTATAAATGAAATGCGTGAGTTGGGATCAAAACTGAGCGCTTCCAAAATATATAGTCCTGACCGTTTGAGTATGAATGATGCAGTAGTTCAATTTAACGGAGGTTGCACCGGAGAGGTAGTGTCACCTCAAGGTTTGATTTTGACCAATCATCATTGTGGTTACGGTGCTATTCAGTCACATTCAACTTTTGAACACAATTATGTCAAAGACGGTTTTTGGTCTAAGTCTTTAGCTGACGAATTACCCAATCCGGGTATGTATGTAACTTTTGTAAGAAAAATTGATCAAGTAACAGATCAAGTTTTGGCCGGTGTCAATGACAACATGGATGAAAATATCCGTCAAAGCCTTATCAAAAAAAATATAGCAAAATTGGTTAAATCATATCCTAAAAAAGAATGGCAGGATATTGAAATAAAGCCGTTTTTTGATGGTAATCAATATTATGCATTTGTTTTGGAGAATTATAAAGATATTCGTTTGGTTGCTGCCCCACCTTCATCTATCGGTAAGTTTGGTGCCGATACTGACAACTGGATGTGGCCCCGCCATAGTGGAGACTTCTCGGTGTTTAGAATATATGCGGATAAAAACAACCGTCCTGCCGAATACAGTCCCGACAATGTGCCTTATAAAACCGATGCTTTTTTTAAAATTTCAATTAAACCCAAAAAACAAGGCGACTTCTTTTTGGTTTATGGTTTTCCGGGTCGGACCCAAGAATATTTGCCGTCGGTTGCAGTGGCACAAAAAGTAAATGTTATCAATCCGGCACGCATTGAAACGCGTAAGACCGCTTTAGATATTATGCAGGATTTTATGTCAAAAAATGATACTATAAAGTTGAAATATACGGCAAAATTTGCCCGTATTGCCAATTATTGGAAAAAATGGATTGGAGAGAGTCAAGGTATAAAAAAAACCAAAGCTATCAATAAGAAAAAAGAATTTGAAAAATATTTCTTATCACAAGTTAAAAATAAAAATTTATCACCGGAATATTTAAGTCTTTTTGACCGCTTTGATAAGTTATACAAGCAAAATAAGGATGTGGAATTAGCACGCAATTATTTTATTGAAATAGTATATTTGAATAATGACTTACTCAAAAGGGCTTTTGCCTTGTATAATCTTAAAAACACTTATGAGACTAAAGGCAAAGAGGCTTTTAAAGAAAAAGAAAAACTTTATGCTCAAAAGGTTTCCGGTAGTTTTGACAACTATGATGCCAGGTTAGATAAAGAACTGTTCAAAGCTTTGCTTAAATTATATGTTGCTAAAATGCCGGCTAAATATCAAAACGAAGACCTTAAAAATTTAGATATAGATAAAATTGCAGAAGTAATTTATGAAAAATCAATTTTGAATGATTCAAAAGAACTTTCCAAGTTATATAAAAAAAATCCTAAGAAATTCATTAAAATTATAAATGAAGATCCGGGTTATCAATTAGCGGAAAAGCTGATTAAAGATTATTATCAAAAAATTGCACCTGATTATCAAAATAGCCGTTTAAGAATAAATAAATTACAAAAAATTTATATGAAAGCCATTATAGAAGCCGTTGACCGTCCTTTAAATCCTGATGCCAATGGGACTTTACGCATCAGTTACGGCATAGTGGCCGGTTATGAACCGAGAGATGCCATATATTATTATCCGATATCTCATGTAAAAGGAATAATTGAAAAATATATACCCGGCGATTACGAATTTGATGTGCCTGCTAAACTCATCGAATTATACGAAAAGAAAGATTATAAACCTTATTCTAATACGGGAATGATGCCGGTTGACTTTTTAGGAACCGCACATACAACCGGTGGTAATTCTGGCTCTCCTGCCGTAAATAAAGAAGGAGAGCTGATTGGCATAAACTTTGATAGAGTATGGGAGGGCACAATGAGTGACTTGTATTATGATCAAAAAATCAGTCGCAATATTATGGTGGATATTAATTATGTTTTATTTATTATTGATAAATTGGGTAATAACAAACGGCTTATAGAAGAAATGCAAATAACACAATAAACACAAACTAACACAAAACAAACACAAATAAATTATGAAACCGAAAAAGAATGCTTTCGCACTTTTGTTTTTACTTGTTGCTTTGACACAAAGTAATTATGCTTGGACACAGGTAAATTCATTATTTAGTCTAGGTGATAATCTTGTAAAGATAGCCAAATCCGATAATCCCGATAAAATTTTGGACTTAATTGATAATGAATTGGATTTGGATAAAAAAGCCGAAATATTAGAATCCTTTTTAATTGTAAAAGATAAAATAATTAACGAAAATAATAAAGATAAAATTAAATTGTTCAATGCCATTAAACAAGATAATGCAACTTTATTTATTATCACCGATGGACAAAATTTTTATATCGTTAAATCACAAACCAGTGATGTGCCTTTAATAACAGAGCATTTTGCATTGATAAAAAATCAAACCGCGCAAGCTTTAAAAAAAGGCCAAAGAATTTATAAAATACGCTGTTATTCTTGTCACGGGAAAGAAGCAAAAGGTGGAATCGGCCCCAATTTAACAGACAATTATTGGAAGTTTGTCAATTCGGCACAGGATTTGCAAGAGCTAATTGCGAAAGGTAAAAAAGGCACCATGATGATTGCATATAAAGATTACTTAAACGCTGAAGAATTAAAAGCAGTGACTTTATATATTAAAGCCTTACATGGAAAGCCTCAAAAAAATCCTAAAAAAAAGGAAGGTGACAAAAAAGAATTTAGGTTTACAATATCAAGTAACTAAAAAAGAATTAAACAGAATTACATTTTTAAAAATAAATTAATACATTTGCAACATTATAAAATTAATATTATGAAATTAAAAAAATACTTTTTAATTGCCATTTTGACTTTAATTGGCTTTAATTCGCAAGCCCAAATTAAAAACATGGATGACTTTATTGTCAAAACCGAAGAGCTTAGAATGCTGACGCAAAGAGTGGCCAAAAATTACATCATGAATGGTATTTTGCCAAACAACCCTAAAATTGTAAAACAATTAAAAGAAGATTCAGATACTTTTAATGAAACTTTGGTTAATCTGACGGACAGTGCTTTAAATGAAGAGATAGAAATTGAGCTTCAAAAATTAAATTTATCTTGGATGCTCTTAAACCGTATTTTACAAAAAAAATATGATACCAATGCAGCTGCAAAAGTGGTTAAGTATGCTGACAAAATGAGTAAAGAAATTGAAATCATAGCTGATATGGTTAATAATCAAACCAAATTAAAGTCAGTAAAACTTTTGCGTCTGAGCTCTAACGGACGTATGTTATCACAGAAATTACTTTTGTATTATATTGCAGCCAAAGCTAAAGTTAGAGATGCAAATATTCCGGTAGAATTTAAAAAAACCAAAGAAGATTTATACGAAGTGATTAAAGTCTTGACAAATCAATCAGAAAATGATCCCGATTTAAAAACAGATTCCGGTATATTAATGTATGTTGATATGATTAAAGACGGTTATGATAAAGTTAGAAAAAATATTACTTTAGATAGTAAAGTGCATCCTAAAACAGCCAACATGATTGTCAACCAAATGACTGATAATTTTGAATTATTAACAGAAATTTTATACGAAAAATTCAATTAAAATTGTTTTAAACATTTTTTATAAGAGGCTGTCCAATAAGTTTTAGACAGCCTCTTTTTTATATAGTTTTTTTGTTATTTTTTTGCATAAATCATTGATTTTATGTATATTAGTATGTATAAAATCAAGC
>JAMOMQ010000027.1 GCA_027066995.1 Flavobacteriales bacterium | reverse complement strand
CCTTTATAAATTAAAAAGATTTCCCATACGGCTAGCATTAATTGTATAATAGAAAAAATAATTATTATAAAAGAACCAATTAATATAATCAAGGTGTTATTGTTTTGGCTAATAATTTTTGCTAATAAAATATTTACAATGATAAGATATGCATAAATAGTAGAAGGAAAATGTGCCCATGCCAATACCTTATAAATACTTTTAAGATTATTTATACCACCAAATAATTTACCTGTAAGTTTTATAAAAAATCCCAAAGTGAAATTTAAAATTATACCAAAAATTGCACCAAATATAAACATAGTGACAAGGGTAGCCAGAGTTGAACTTAAACTTTCTATGTTAATAATTCCTTCATATTTGAAAAGCAAATACATATACACAAAACCATTGGCACTATAAAATAAAATAATCTCTAACCATTTTATTTTCCGTGCTAGTATGTCATTAAAACTATCTTGGGGATTTTTCAAAAGTTTTATAATTCTATCCATTTTATAAAACAATAAAATCAATACGCTTTCGGCACTAATTCTCCTTTTGAAACCAGCCAGGCATTATAAGCCAAAGCTTGCATTTCGTCTTCCCCCGGATAAATATAAACAGGGGCTATAAAGCCGGTTTTTTGTTTGATATAACCGGTAATCAATTCCGAATAGGCAACGCCTCCGGTTAAGAGAATAGCATCCACTTGTCCGTTTAATACCACGGCCATTTCACCAATACTTTTGGCAATTTGGTAGGCCATGGCTTGTAAAATTTCTTTCTTTTGCGGTGTTAAATTTTCTTCAATATCTTTCAAATTATTAGTGCCTAAATATGATACAAGACCTCCATTTCCTACTATCATTTTTTGCATTTCCTTCAGGTTGTATTGACCCGAAAAGGCTTTTTTTACCAAATCACCGGCCGGCAAAGTGCCACTGCGTTCGGGCGAAAAGGGGCCTTCGCCATCTAAGGCCTGATTAACATCAATGACACGGCCTTTTTGGTGTGCACCTACCGAAATACCGCCGCCCATATGAGCTACAATCAAGTTTAAATCTTCATATTTTTTTTTCAAGGATTCAGCGTGCTTTCTGGCAACGGCCTTATGATTGAGTGCATGAAAAATAGAAATGCGTTCAAACAACCGGTGCCCGGCATATCTTGCAATATCTTGCATTTCGTCAACAACGACAGGATCGGCAATATAAACAGGCTTGTGGCCCTTGCTCAAATGTGCACCGATAACCGCAGCCAAATTGCTGGCATGCTGCTTGGAGGCATTTTTTAAATCGGAAATCATTTGGTCGTTTACTTTGTAAACACCTGAGCTGACAGGTTTGATTAAGCCGCCGCGACACATAAAAATATCTATTTCGTCTATGGAAATCGACTGTTCTTCTAAAAAATTTTCAATAAGTTTTTTTCTAAATAAAACCTTATCATCAAAAGTATTGAGCACTCCGATTTCTTTAACATCATGATCAAATTTATGGGCTGTTACCGGTGTTTGATTTTCAAATAAGGCAATTTTAGTTGTTGTTGATCCGGTGTTAATGACTAATATTTTGGTTTTGTCTCCTTTCATTTAATCGTTATTTACCGATGCTGCCGCTAACAAAATACTATTGAGCTTGGTTTCTTCCGAATCGGCTCTGGAGGTCAATACAATGGGAAAATCGGCACCTAATACAATACCGGCCACTTTAGCATCGGCAAAGGCCACTAAAGATTTGTATAAAATATTTCCCGACTCTACATTGGGCACCAATAAAATATCGGCATTGCCGGCAACTTCACCACCCAATTTTTTTTGTTTTTTACTTTCCAAACTAATGGCATTATCAAAGGCTAACGGACCGTCAATCAAACAATTTTTAATTTGACCCCGACGTTGCATAATGGATAATAATGCAGCATCAAGGGTTGAAGGCATTTTTTCATTGACCATTTCAATAGCTGATAAAGCTGCTATTTTGGGTTGGTCAATACCTATTTTTCTTATAAAACGAACGGCATTTTCTACTATATGCACTTTGTGTTCCAAAGGTGGCAAAATATTTAATGCGACATCGGTGATGGCTAATAATTTATGATAATTGGGAATTTCAAACAATGCGAAATGCGACAAAAACGACTTGTGTTGTATGCCGTAGTTTTTATTTAAAACTCCTTTAAGCAGGGTAGCCGTAGTTACATTACCTTTCATCAAAATATCGGCTTCGCCCGAAACAAGTAACTGCACGGCTTTTTTAACAATTTCTTTGTCGTCGGCAATGTCATAAACGGTAAATTTATGCAAATGCTTACAATCGTGTGTCAGTTTATTAATTTCTTCTTTTCTTCCGACTAAAACCGGTTCTATAACCCCCATTTTATAAGCAGCTATAACGGCATCAATGGAATGCTCGTCACCGGCAGCCGCCAAGACCAATTTTTTAGGTTTGTTTTTTAAAGCCAATTCTTTTAAATCGGATATTTTGTTAAGTTCATGTAACATTTTTTGCAAATTTTTGTTCAAAAATACGCTTATTTACCGAAAAATAATCAAATTTTAGGCATTTTTTAAGCAAGATTTGAGACGCTTTGATTACTTTTGCTAAAATTTAATCATCTAAAATGCTAAAAAGGTTTATTCAGTTTATTTTTATACTCAATCTCGGATTATTTTTCTATGGTTTGTATTTGCAATATGTTTTACATGATCAAACTTATCAAAAAATTATGGGAGTAGGTGTGTTGCTAATGGTTTTTATACTATTACCACTGTTTTTATATTACCGTTATAAGGATAAAAGTATTGAAGATTACAAGTTTAAAGGTTTTAATAATGAAAAAGATGATAAAACAAAAAGTTAATCAAAAACCGGATTTTTTAACCGTTTTTAAACAAGCCGCTTTAAGTATTTTTTATGTATCCCCAATGATTTTGGGGGTTTTGGGTTTATCGGCCATACTATTAACATTTATAACGCCTGATCAAATCAAAAGCTTGTTTACCGGCAATGCTATAACCGATACTATTTATGGTACTATGGCAGGTGCTATAATGATGGGTAATGCCATGATTAGTTATATATTAGGAGGCGAATTGCTCAAAATGGGTGTGTCTTTATTTGCCGTGACTGCCTTTTTGTTGGCATGGATAAGTTTGGGTTGGGTGCAATTACCTATGGAAATTTCATTTTTCGGCAAGAGATTTGTGCTTATCCGAAATCTTATGGCTTTTATTTTTACATTGGTTATCAGTATTTTAATTGTTATGACGTATGAAGCAATCCGCTAAAAAATCTACTACAAAAAAAAGAAGTTTTCAAGGGATTAGTTTTCTGATTATTGTGATTTTCATTTACATTATTTTATATTTTGTCAATCCGCAGAAAACCTTAGAGAGTTTAAACCATTTTATTAAGAACACAAGTTCTGTATTGCCTGTTTTTATTTTTGTGATTATACTGACAGCTATAATCAATTATTATTATCCAAAAGAGCGGTTAGCCAAAATTTTACAAGGCAAGTCCAATATGCAAACCTATTTGTTGAGTTTATTAGCCGGCACCATAAGCATGGGGCCTATTTTTACTTGGTATCCACTTCTTAAAAATTTGAAAGACAAGGGCTTACCGGACGGTGCCATAGTAACTTTTATTTACGGTAAAAGCATCAAACTGACTTTGATTCCTATTATGATTGGCTTTTTCGGACTATCTTACACATTGGTATTCATGATTTTTATTGCTGTGGCAGCTTTGATACAGGGTTTGTTGTATGCGTTTATAGACAAACGATTTTAAAATTGATACCGGCATCCAGCCACATAATAGCGGCCATTTTTATAAAACGACCATGCCAATTTGTTTTTTTTAAAAGGTTTGACAAATAGTAAACTGCTACCAATAGAGATACTGGCACCACCAAAAACATCCCACCAATAATGCTTGTCTGCTTTTATACGTGTATAGCCGGTATAAGTAGCTAAAAAGTAGGCGGGAATGCCAATTTTCCAACCGTATCTCAATTGTAAAAACGATGCACCTGCAAAGGCTGAAGCCGTATGTCCCGAAGGAAATGAATGTTCGCCGCCATTTGGGCGCTGTTCATTAACAGTATATTTTAAAATATAAGTAACTCCGACACTCAAAGTATATGTTTTTATAAATTGCCATGTGGGACGGTCATCCGACCGATATACAAAGGTCGAACCCAATGCAATAGCCGGTAAAGCCAATTGTAATACATCGCCCGAAGATTCATAAAAATCATTTTGGGCTTTGGCAGATGTTAGCCCCCAAAAAAATAATATTACAATAAGATACCGCAATTTTTGAAATTATTTGTTTATTATATAGAAATTTCAAGTAAAATTAACCCTTTGATACAATCGCGTAATTAATTGATTATCAACAAATTAATTACCGTTTGATGAATTTTGTAAAAGCTTTTTAAGTTGTTTGCCATAACCGGATTGTTGCACAGCAGGTGTTAAGGTTTTATAGATTGTATCCAAAGCCTTTTTATTGTTATAAAATTGGTTTAAAGCAACATAAGGCGCAATGGCGTAATCCTTATTTCTAAAAATGAAATTTAAGGTATAAAGTTGCCGTTTTATTTTTAAATTTTCCAATTTTTGCCCCAGCGAATCGGCTTCTTTGAGCATATGTTGTTTGGCAGCGTCAAATTTGGCTTTAAATAAATCCATCTCTTTGTTGCTAAATTGTCGCATCATTTGGTCAAATTCATTTTTACGATTTTGATTGACACCGCCTTTAACAATGGGATCAATGCCAAAACTTTCGACATAAGCAAAAATATTTATGGTATCGTTTGGCGCTGCAAAAAATAACAAACGACCGTTATTTACCTGAGGTAGTTCCAAGGCCATAATTTGCGGTTCGTCTATTTGCGTGTGAAATTCAAAATGCTCATTACCATCTACCATAAGAGAATCTATACTAACCAAACTGTCATTTTGAAATTGCTTGACATGTAAAGTCCCCAATCGTAAGCCCTTGACTGTACCTTTAATTATCAAATTTCCATTTTCATTTTTTGTAGAACAAGCTGCAAATGAAGCCAATGCAATAATTATAATCAATATTTTTTTTAACATAAATCTAAATTTGTTTGAGCTGTAAAAGTAATGAAATTCCTCTTTATACCAAATTGGTTTCTTCCGAAAAATTTTCATCCCGAAGCTTCGGGATTTTTCTTAATCAAGAAAAAACATTATAGTAATCGTAGCTACAAGCAGGTATTTTCAACGATGAGAAAGCCTCCCGAAGTTTCGGGATGAAATATTGGACTATTTTGTATGTCGTTTTGGTATAATCCATCCGAATGATTTTCAACAATAAAAAAAAGAGACTGCCTTTTGAGACAGCCTCTTTCTATCTATTTAGCAATAGCTAATTATTTGGCACTATTAGCTTTAATGTAGTTTAAAGCACTTCCGGCTTTAAACCATTCTATTTGTTGCTCGTTATAAGTATGATTGACTTTGATTATATCAATAGATTTATCAGGATGTTCTATTTCTATGGTTAAAGGTTTGCCCGGGGCAAATTCATTTAAGTCAACAAAGTTGAAGCGGTCATCTTCTTGTATTTTATCGTAATCGGCTTCATTGGTAAAAGTTAGTGCCAACATACCTTGTTTTTTCAAATTGGTTTCGTGTATGCGGGCAAAAGATTTAACAATAACGGCAATAACACCTAAGTGACGCGGTTCCATAGCGGCATGCTCACGAGAAGAGCCTTCGCCGTAATTGTGGTCGCCGACAATTACACTTTGCATTTTGGCTGCTTTAATATCGCGAGCTACTTTGGGCACAGGTTCGTATTGGCCGGTAATAGGATTTTTGGTTTCGCCCACTTTGCCGGTAAAGGCATTAACACCGCCAATAAGCATGTTATTGGAAATATTATCCAAATGACCACGGTATTTTAACCAAGGGCCGGCCATAGAAATATGATCGGTGGTACATTTACCGACTACTTTTATCAATAGCGGTGCATCATAAATATTATCGCCTTCCCAAGCTGGGAACGGTGTTAATAATTGTAAGCGTTCCGAATTTGGGTCAATGATTATTTCTACATCGGAGCCGTCTTCAACAGGTGGAATATAACCGGGGTCATCCACTTCAAAACCTTGCGGTGGCAATTCCCAACCGGCAGGATCTTCCAGTTTGATACCATCTATGGAATCGGTTTCAGGATTAAAATCCAACCGCCCAGATATAGCAGTGGCCATCACCATTTCAGGAGAGGCTACAAAGGCATGTGTATTGGGATTACCGTCGGCTCGTTTGGCAAAATTACGGTTAAACGAATGCACAATTGTATTTTTAGGATTGCCTTCAATATCGTCGCGACGCCATTGACCTATACAAGGGCCACAAGCGTTGGTAAATATTTTGGCTCCGAGTTTTTCAAACACTTCCAATATGCCATCACGTTCGGCGGTATATCGCACTTGTTCCGAACCCGGATTGATACCTATTTGTGCCTTGGGCTTGATACCTTTTTCAAGTGCTTGGCGGGCTACTGAGGCTGCGCGTGACAAATCTTCATACGAAGAGTTGGTACACGACCCTATAAGTCCCCATTCTACTTTTAAAGGCCAATCGTTTTCGCGGGCTACTTTGGCCATATCTTTAACAGCCGTATCTCTGTCGGGCGTAAAGGGACCGTTTAAATAAGGTTCCAGTTTGCTTAAATCAATTTCAATTACCTGATCGTAATATTTCTCAGGGTTAGCATACACTTCGGGGTCAGAACGTAAGTAATCTTTGATTTGATTGGCAGCATCGGCAACATCGTCACGACCGGTAGCTCTCAAATAACGTTCCATAGCTTGGTCGTAGGCAAAATTGGAATTGGTAGCACCCACTTCGGCACCCATATTACAAATAGTGCCTTTGCCTGTGGCGGACAAGCTTTCGGCACCTTCTCCAAAATATTCTATGATAGCGCCGGTACCACCCTTAACGGTTAATATACCGGCCACTTTTAAAATAATATCTTTGGGAGCTGCCCAACCGCTAAGTTTACCGGTCAATTTAACACCAATCAATTTCGGAAATTTTAATTCCCACGGCATACCGGCCATCACATCAACGGCATCGGCACCACCAACACCAACTGCTACCATGCCTAATCCTCCGGCATTGACCGTATGAGAATCCGTTCCAATCATTAAACCACCGGGAAAAGCATAATTTTCCAATACAACTTGGTGAATAATACCAGCGCCGGGTTTCCAAAAACCAATACCGTATTTTCTAGATACGGATTCAAGAAAATTATATACTTCATTATTTTTGTTAATGGCTTCTTGCAAATCTTTATCAACCCCCATATAGGCTTGAATCAAATGATCCAAATGCACAGTTGAAGGCACAGCCACTTTGTCTTTTCCGGCTTGCATAAATTGTAATAGAGCCATTTGTGCCGTTGCATCTTGCATAGCAACACGATCTACTTTAAAATCAACATAATCATTGGCACGCTTAAATTCTCTGTCGGGATCGCCTTGCCATAAATGTGAATATAAAATTTTTTCTGAAAAAGTCATGGGACGTCCTAAGACTTTTCTAGCTTTGTCAACCCGTTTGGGTAAGGTTTCGTAAACCTTTTTTATCATATCAATATCAAATGCCATATACGTTATTTTTAGTTAATCAAAATTTGAGTAACAAAAATACCTTTTTTTTATCAAAAAGACGATTTTAATAGGAATAAAATTAAAAAGTAGCTATTTTTTTCGAATCTGATATTTTTGCACCTTTAAATTTTATAAAAATTGAATTTTTTACATTTAAGAAATTGAATATAGCATAAAAATATTATTAAGCTTATAAAAACTGCATCTATGTTTATTTCATTTTATATTGATAAGTTTAATATACTTTACTTTGTTTGATTAAATAAATTCCCGACAAATTTACCACAAACTCATAAATAATAGTTTTACAAGCAATTACACATTAATATTTTTTGTAATTTTTGTCGCATTCTATTAAATAAAATACTATTTTTGCTATTTAGAAAGATTCTTAATAAAGAAAGACTTATATGAATTTAGGAGATTTGAAACATAAACAAAAGGCAGTCATCGTCAATTGTCAAGAAAAGCAATTACCATTAAAACTAATGGAAATGGGCTGCGTTGACGGTGTTGAAATAGAATTGCTTAGCAAAGCCCCACTGGGCACACCATTATATTTTAAAATGGGGGATACGCGTATTGCCCTGGGAAAAGAGATAGTAGATGAAATTGAAGTAACTATAGTTGATAATGACGAAAATGACCAAGACGCTTAAAATTGCCTTGGTGGGCAATCCCAATACCGGCAAAACTTCTTTGTTTAACAAATTGACCGGTTTGCATAAAAAAATTGGAAATTATCCCGGGATAACCGTTCACAGAGTTTCCGGACAATTTACTTTGGATGACGGTACTCAAATTGAATTGATTGATCTGCCGGGGACTTATAGTTTGCATCCTACTTCTAAAGATGAAGAAGTGGTTTTAAAAGAATTATTACGTAACACCGAAGGTATTGACGGTATTTTAGTCGTGGCGGATGTTACCAATTTAAAGCGCAATTTAATCTTACTCACCGAATTGCAAGACTTGGGTTATCCTGTAATGTTGGCGGTCAATATGTGTGATGAAATGCAAAAAAAAGGGATTCAAATTGATGTTGAACAATTGCGCAAACACCTGCAAATACCCGTTATTTTGGTAAGTGCCAAAAAGAGCAGGGGCGATGGTCTGCGTCAGGGAAAAGGCCGTATTCATCAAATGAAAGAAATGATTCCGCAGATGTTTGATATGCCATCTAAAGAATATTTTCGTAATTATAATTTGACCGGCACCAATATAGATTTTATTACGCCCGATTATCCTAATGAAAATCTGTATAAATTATGGCTGCTTTATACCGAACAAGACAAATTCAATGCGTATATAAAAGAAAATTATCCCAAGATTTTTGATTTACCTTTTAATAAAACTACTATTAAACGTTTATTGCAAAAAGAAATAGTCAAGCGCTACAAAGATATCAATCACATTTTAAAAGATACTTATAAAGTAGATAAAAGCAAAGCTACCGGGTTGACTGACCGCATTGACCGGATTTTACTACACAAATTTTGGGGTCTCCTGATTTTTATTTTTATTATGTTTTTGGTTTTTCAATCAATTTTTACATGGGCGGCTTTACCTATGGATTGGATTGACGGTTCTTTTAGTCATACTGCCGTTTATTTTAAAACACATTTGCCGGCCAATCAATTAACCGCATTGCTTACCGACGGTCTCATTCCCGGAATTGCCGGAGTGCTAATTTTTGTGCCGCAAATAACCTTGCTGTTTTTATTTATTGCCTTACTGGAAGAAATGGGTTATATGAGCCGGATTGTTTTTTTAATGGATCGCATTATGCAACCTTTCGGCTTGTCGGGCAAATCTGTTGTGCCTTTGCTATCGGGAACCGCTTGTGCCGTGCCGGCCATTATGAGTGCGCGAACTATTGAAAATGCCAAAGAAAGGCTCATTTCCATGTTAGTCACGCCCTTTATCACATGTTCGGCACGTTTACCGGTCTATACCATAATAATTGCTCTTATTATTCCCGAAAAAGATGTTTTTGGTTTTGTCAATTTACAAGGCTTGGTATTATTGGCTTTGTATTTATTAGGTTTTGTTTCAGCTTTAATTTCAGCTTATGTTTTGAGTAAAGTCATCAAATCTAAATACAAACGTTTTTTTATTTTGGAAATGCCCGAATATAAAGCACCTATACTTAAAAATGTATGGATAACCGTATGGGACAATGTAAAAGCTTTTGTATTCGGTGCCGGAAAAATTATAGTGGCTTTTTCTATCATTCTCTGGTTTTTAGCCACACACGGCGGTGATAAATTTGCCAATGCCGGCCATTACTATCAAATGGAACAAACCGCCGGCAATACAGCATTACCGGACAATTTGTCTGCTTATAAGTTGGAACATTCCTACCTGGGACAAATGGGTAAAACCATAGAGCCTGTAATCAAACCTTTAGGCTATGATTGGAAAATTGGCATCGCACTTTTGACTTCTTTTGCGGCTCGCGAAGTGTTTGTCAGCACATTGTCAACTATTTACAGCGTTGGAAATGACGACGAACAATTACTGAGAGAACGTTTGGCTTCCGAACATAATTTAATAACCGGACAAAAAACCTTTACTTTTGCTGTCGGTATATCCTTATTACTGTTTTATGTGTTTGCCATGCAATGTTTTAGCACCTTGGCTACCTTGCACCATGAAACCAAAACATGGAAGTGGCCGGTTATTATTTTCTTTTATATGACCGGTATTGCTTACATTTCGGCATTAATAGCTTATCAATTATTAAAATAAAATGTGATGATAGACGGTATTATATATTTGATTTTAATTTGGGCGATTTATCAGGTTTACAAACACTTGTTTGGTGCTTCAAAAACCGAAGCTTGTCAAAAATGTGCTAAAAATTTGAAATAAAACCCTGATAATTAAAATCAAGTTTTTTATTAGGATTGTAGCATAAACGGCCATTCTCTATATACAACGGACTGTCAAAATTATTGGTAAATAAACCGCCGGTGCCTAAACCTTGTGGTAAAGTAACATTAAGGTTATAAGTAAATTGTGCCAAGGCATTTAAGCCGACATTACTTTCCAAAGCCGAAGTAATCCACCAGCCTGTTTGTTGCGATGTGGCAGCATCAATCCAAGATTGGGCACCCGAAAAACCACCATGCAAAGCAGGTTTTAAAATGATATATTGTGGTGCAATCAAATTTAAAAAGTCGTTTTTAGAAATAACAGTCTCATCAAAGCCAATCAGTTCTTCATCTAAAGCAATGTCTATGGGTGTCGTGCGGCAAAGTTGTGCCAATGCTTCCCACTGTCCTTGTTTTATGGGTTGTTCTATCGAATGAATTTCAAAATCTGACAAACGCTTTAATTTTTCAAGGGCTTCGCCGGAATTAAAAGCACCATTGGCATCGACACGTATTTCAATAGTGTCCGGCGAAAAATGTTGGCGGATATAACCCAATAAATCCAATTCATCTTCAAAATCTATGGCGCCTATTTTCAGTTTTATAACCTTAAATCCAGCCTCAATTTTATTCTTAATTTGTTGAAACATAAAATCTTTACTTCCCATCCATACCAAACCGTTTATGGGGATATTTTCTTGCCCATCGGTGAAAAGAGAAGGATATAATAAGTGTGGCTCCGGACTTTTAATACTCCGCATGGCTTGCTCATAACCGAAAATAATAGATGAATATTGTTTTAGTTTTTTTAAAATTATATTTTCGGGCAAATCAATATGATCAATTAACCATTGTAGCTTTGCTTCATAATCGGGTAAATCGTCGGCAGACAGGCCTTTAAATAAATTACATTCGCCATAACCCGTCCGGTTGCCGTCTGTAACCACCAAGAAATAAGTATCTTTATGATATAATACACCCCGTGAAGTGCCGGCCGGCTGTTTAAAATGTAATTGATATTTAAAATAGTGCGCTTTCATTCACCGGCGTTATCTTGTTCATTATCAACATCTTTTGATTTTTTCTTTTTGCCACTAAATTCCAATTTGTAAAAAACATAACCGAAACCGGCAACCAAATGTAACATGACGATTATAAATAAAATAGTAGCTAAATTCATAAGTAGTTTATTATTAACATTAGATATCTAAAATAAGACTGATAGGGCAGTGATCCGAACCCATAATTTCTGTGTGAATGATGACATCTTTTACCTTGGGTAATAAACGCTCACTAACCAAAAAATAATCAATACGCCAACCGGCATTGCGGGCGCGGGCATTAAAGCGGTAGCTCCAATAAGTATAAGCGACTTTGTCAGGATATAGATACCGGAATGTATCTACAAAACCGGCCTTTAACAAGGCTTTAAATCCTTGTATTTCAACTTCGGTATATCCGGCGGTTTTATTATAATTGGTTTTCGGATTTTTCAAATCAATCGGTTGGTGAGCTACATTCAAATCACCGGTAATTATAACAGGTTTTTGCTGATCAAGCCCAGTGACGTAAGTTTGAAAATCTTCGTTCCACTTTTGCTTATAATCCAGTCGTTTTAAACCTTGTCCTGCATTAGGCGCATAAACATTAACCAAATAGAAGTCATCATATTCGGCAGTAATTACACGTCCTTCGTTATCATGTTCGGGCATGTTGATGCCGTAATAAACATTAACTGGATCGGTTTTGGTTAGCAAAGCTGTACCGGAATAGCCTTTTTTTTGAGCCGAATTGACATAAATTTTATAGGTATCCGCCAAATCTTTCAAAGCTGTCAAAACTTCGTGTTCCTGAGCTTTAGTTTCTTGTAGACAAAGAATATCGGGTTGTATTTGTTTGATGTGTTCATTAAAGTTTTTTTTAATAACCGCTCTGATACCATTGACATTCCAACTCGTTATTTTCATTGTTTACATTTTTTAGATTCTAAACCACCTGCTAAAATACAAATATTATTTGAACCTTTTCTTATACCAAAATGATTTATTATACCAAATGGGTGCTATTTTTTGATATTAAAATGCCGTTGTGATAATATGAAAATGGCAATTAATAAAAAAACAAAACTTTAAAACAAAATATCTATATTTCCTATATAAAACCTGCTTAACAAGACTGTCTTAAAATGTATAATTTCAATAATGTCATTGCGATGACGAGGAACGAGGAAGAAGCAATCTCAAACAATTTAGCACTGAACTTTCCTTTATTGAACGCCAGTGTTGTATTTATAGAGATTGCTTTGTTGCTTCGCACCTCGCAATGACAGCACAAATGTTTTTTATGTATCCGTGTGTAAAAGTGAACTTTTTAATGTAAATTTGAAACATTAAACGTTAAACATCGCTAATATGAAACGGATTGCCATTTTTTGTGGGGCGAGCATCGGCTATGATAAAGTTTATGCCGAGCAAGCCAAAGCTTTAGGTCGTTTTTTAGCCGGTAAAAACATTGAAATTGTTTTTGGCGGTGGCAAATTCGGCATGATGGGTGCTATTGCCGATGCAACATTGGAAGCCGGAGGCAAAGTCATTGGCGTAATGCCGGACTTTTTAAAATTGGATGAAATTGAACATACGGGTGTTCAAGAGATGATAATCAGTAAAAATATGTCCGAACGAAAGGTCATTATCAGTAAAATGGTAGATGCTTACATAGCCTTACCGGGAGGCTTCGGCACTTTAGACGAAGTTATTGAAGTCTTGACATTAGGACAGTTACTGATTGAGCAAAAACCCGTGGCACTACTCAACACCAAAGGCTTTTTTAATCATTTAATTGCCCAATTTGATCACATGGTAAATGAAGGCTTTTTAAAACCCGAAAATCGTGCTATGGTTTTGGTAGATGACAGTATTGAAAAACTTTTCCAAAAGATGGAAAAATACCAAGCGCCAAAAGTATCTAAAATAGTGCATACCGTAGCTTCAAAATAAAAAATGATGATTTTAGATTTTTCCAAACCCAAAGTCATGGGTATTTTAAATATCACTCCCGATTCGTTTTTTGACGGCAATCGTTATATCACCGAAACCGCTATATTAAAACGTGTGGAACAAATGAATAGGGAAGGAGCTGATATTATTGATATAGGGGCTTTTTCATCTCGGCCCGGGGCTCAATTAGTTTCATATGAGCTGGAACGCCAACGCCTAATGCCTGTGCTTGTAAGTATTAAAAAACATTTTCCGGATATTCTTATTTCCATTGATACTTATCGCAGTCAAATAGCCCGTGAAGCTATTGAAAGAGGGGCGCATATTATCAATGATATTTCGGCGGGTAATTTGGACAATGATATGTTTGCCACTATTGCCGCTTTAAATGTGCCGTATATAATGATGCATATGCAAGGTATACCGGAAAATATGCAGAATAATCCATATTATGACAATATTGTCTCGGAGTTATTAGCTTTTTTTAAACAAAAAATCGGCTTGTTAAAAACCTATGGTTTTGATAAAATCATTATTGACCCCGGATTTGGATTTGGAAAAACCATTGATCAAAACTATCAATTGCTCAAACATTTGGCTGCCTTTAAAAAACTGGGGTTTCCTGTATTGGCGGGTATTTCTCGTAAATCAATGTTATATAAGCTTTTGCAAATTACCCCTGACGAAGCGCTTAATGCCACTGCAGTCGCCAATACCGTTGCCTTGCTTAATGGTGCTGATATTTTGCGGGTGCATGACGTTAAGCAAGCTGTTGAAACCGTAAAAATAGTGGAACAATTAAAGCGTGTTTAAGATGCATTTATATTTTGATAATCCTTTGTTTTTTATGAATGTCTTTTCCGGTTTGGTTTTTATCATAGCCGGATATATTATGTTAAAATTTCCACCCAAACGGATTAATTCCTTTTACGGTTATAGAACAAATCTGTCAATGAAAAATCAATTACATTGGGATTTTGCCCAAAAATATTCGGCAATAACAATGATAAAACTGGGGTTTTTGATGACCATATCTGCCGGTTTCTTTTTATTTTTTTATATTGATGAAACTACGGGCATTATATTTAGTTTGGTTTGTATATTATTGTTAAGCGGTTTTTTGATTTCGCGTGTTGAAAAAGCTCTCAAAGAAAAATTTAAAAATGAACCGGAATAATTTACGCAATGAAAAATTGGTATGATAAAATAGCCTTTGTTTATAATTGGTTTACAGAGCGTTTTTATTTGAAGATGAGAAGGCAATTGATAGAACAACTCCATTTAAAACAAGGAAATCGAATCTTAATAATTGCTTGTGGCACAGGACAAAGTTTTGATTTGCTGCTCAATAAAATCGGAGACAACGGAGAAATTGTTGCCATAGATTATTCTGCCGGAATGTTAAAACAAGCGCAAAAAAGAATTGATAAACACAAATGGCAAAATATACGGTTAATACATGTGGATGCTAGACAAATTAATAAAGCGTTTTTTGAAAAATTGGGAATTAAAACAGACTTTGATATCGTAATTGGCGAATTGGCATTTTCTGTCATTCCCGATTGGAAAAAAGTAATGAAAACAAGTATTTCATTGCTTAAACATACCGGAAAAATAGGCTTATTGGATTGGCAAAGAACGAAAAATGATATACTGACAAAAATAGTAAACGGTATAGCTCAAGCCGAAACCACCAGACAAACAACAGTTTATGCCCAAAGTTTATTAAAAAAATTTAATGTCAATTCGTATTTTTTCTTTAAAAGTATTTATATTGCAACAGGAGAAAAATAAAATTAGTGAGTTGTTTATACAAACAAACTAATTATATTACAAAGAACTCAATAAAATTAACAATGCGATCCATATCAATAAAAAAAATAATCATTATAAGCCTGTTACTTACTTTACAGGCCTGTCAAAAACAAGAGGCTTATCAAATAGATAAACAAACTCTGGAAATCAATGATTTTGTTTATAAAGCCTTAAATACATTTTACTTATGGAAAGATGAAGTGCCTGATTTGGCAGACCGGCGATTTAGCAGTCAATCACAGTTAAACAACTATTTGCAAACTTATAATGATCCTGAAGCTTTGTTTGAAAACTTATTATACAAACGGGGTGAAGTTGATCGTTGGTCATGGATTGTCAGTGATTATCAGGCCTTAATGCAGATGTTTCAAGGCATTACCAAAACCACCGGTATGCACATAGGTTTGGTTTATGAGCCCGGCAGTAGCACTCAAATTTTTGCTTATGTCAAATACGTAACCTACAATTCGCCGGCAGAAGCGCAAGGGGTGCATCGTGGCGATTTGTTTAGAAAAATCAACGGTGAATATCTAAACATCAATAATTATAGAGATCTATTGTCACAAGATGTGCTGTCTATAGAATTAGCCCAATGGAATGGCAACACCTTATCGGAAACCGGTCAAATTTTAAATTTGCAAAAAGTGGTTTTAGCCGAAAATCCCATTTATATCAAACAAGTTATTCAAACGACTTCACACAAAGTGGGTTATTTAATGTATAATGGGTTTGTGTCACAATATGACGAACAGCTCAATGACGTTTTCGGCTATTTCAATTCGCAACAAATAGACCGCTTAATTATTGATTTGCGTTACAATCCGGGGGGTAGTGTGCAAACATTACAATATATGGCATCAATGATTACAGGACAATTTACGGGACAAACTTTATTAAAATATCAGTGGCACAACCAACTAAACCGTTGGATGCAAGATAATTATCCGCAACAACTCCGGCGGCTATTTGTATCGCAAATGAGAAACGGTCAAAGTATCAATCATTTGCAACTGAACCAAGTGGTATTTATTACAACAAAAAACAGTGCATCTGCCAGCGAATCGCTGATTAATTGTCTAAAACCATATATTAATGTCACACAAATAGGCACGGAAACCCATGGAAAATATACAGCATCCGTTACACTGTTTGATTCTCCCGATTTCTCCGGTGCAAATGTTAATCCCCATCATAAATGGGCCTTACAACCCATAGTTTTAAAAGTTAGTAATATACGCAATGAAAGTGATTTTATACATGGCTTGTCTCCCGATATTTATCAGTCCGAAGACTATTTTAATTTGGGACAATTAGGAGATTTATCTGAACCTTTGCTTCAAAAAAGTTTAAATTATGTTGAAAATCAGACTGTTGCAAATCGTTTTAACAAACTACATTTAGAAGAGATTGAATATCATACACTTCAACATTATAATATGTATGTCAATTTTGACGATTTTGAATGGCCACATTTGAATAAATAGCCAGTAATACCTAATACGAATGTAGCATAGTTCAAAATATTTTAGTCCCGAAGCTTCGGGATTTTACTTAATCAAGAAGAAAAACGCAGTAGTAGCCGTAGCTACAGTCGAGTATTTTTAACGATTAGAAGGCCAAAAAAAACCGAAGTTTCGGGACGAAATATTGAACTGTTTTGTATGCCGTTTTAGTATAAAATATATTTTTTGAATGGTCTATGCCAATTCATTAAAAATCGTATTTTTGTAGTGAAATCAAAAAAAGAGAAAAACATGCATAAGAACATAAAATTAGCCACGGCCGTTATTATT
>JAMOMQ010000026.1 GCA_027066995.1 Flavobacteriales bacterium | reverse complement strand
AGATTATAAAATAAAATAAACAAATACTATGAAACAGAATAACAAACAAGGGCATCCAAAAGCCTTGTATACCTTATTTGCAACCGAAATGTGGGAACGTTTTTCCTACTACGGTATGCGTGCTTTATTTACTTTATACCTAACCGCAGAATTGATTAATGGAGGATTTGGTTTATCTGATGATGAGGCTTTGAAATTATATGCTGTCTTTACCGGATTGGTATATTTAACACCGATTTTAGGTGGTTGGGTTGCCGATAAGTTTTTAGGAAAACGAAAAACCGTTTACATTGGCGGGCTGGTTATGGCAGTGGGGCAGTTTTTATTAGCTGCCAGTGCATTTTTATCTAATTCTCTTGACCCTCAAACCCGATTAATTTTATTCAACTTTGGGCTTGGCGTCTTAATCATTGGTAATGGTTTCTTTAAACCCAACATTTCTACTATTGTAGGTGACTTTTACGATGACAATGATCCTCGTAAAGATTCTGCCTTTAATATATTTTATATGGGTATTAACTTAGGGGCCATTATGGGACCTTTTATTGCTGGTGCTCTAGGAGAAAAAGTTGCTTGGGGATGGGGATTCTTAGCTGCCGGTGTTGGAATGATTTTAAGTGTAATTTGGCTTAATGCGCGTGAAAATACCTTGGAAGACAAAGGATTACCACCTAATTCACCTGAAGGTAAATATATATTAGATAAAAAAGATTGGAAAGATATTATTCTCTATTCTATTGGAATTATAATTGGCACTTTTGTCATTATGACAATATGGAGAAAACTACCTCATACTGTTACAGATATCATAACAATTATAGGATTTACGGCTATGATTTTAGGTTTATCTTATGTTATAATTAGAGGAATAGAAGAAGGAAATACTTGGAAAAAGAAATTTTACGGAGTAGTTGCTGTTGTAGCTATATTCCTGATTGTAAAATATGGTGGAATTTGGGCTAATTTATCCGGTGAAGCCCAAAAATACATTTTATACATTGTTGCTCTTTTAGCATTAGCAAGTATCATTATGTTATTGAGAAATGAAAATAAAGATTGGAGCCGTATGGGTGTAATCATAACTTTAGCCTTTTTCAATATCGCTTTTTGGGCCGGATTTGAACAAGCCGGAGGAACCTTTAATATTTTTGCTAAAAAATTTACAGATAGAACTTTTTTTGGATGGGAGATGCCAGCTTCATGGTTCCAAAATATCAATCCAATTGCTATTCTGATTTTGGCACCAATTTTTTCAGTAGTATGGTTGAAATTAGATAAAATGAAACTTAATCCGCGCACTTCTATCAAATTTGCATTAGGTTTATTTTTTGGGGCTTTAGCTTTCTTCATTATGACCCAAGCACAAAATTTAATAGACAATGGCGCTACAAAGGTATCACCTATGTGGTTATTTGTAGTTTATGTTGTCTTAACTTTAGGAGAATTAATGCTTTCACCCATCGGTTTATCTATGATTACAAAACTGGCAAATCCTAAATTGGTTTCTGTGGTAATGGGACTTTGGATGGCAAGTTTTGCAGCTGGTAATTTTATGGCAGGGATGCTTAAAAGTATTTTAAAACAATATGATTTTCCACTTTATCCTTTTATTATGTGGGTAATGTTAGGTGCTGGTCTTATTATTGTTCTGCTTTCCCCTTTATTAAATAAAGCCATGAAAGGAATTCATTAATGAATTATAATTAACCAAAATAAATCAACTTTTATAAAAGAGGCTGTTTCAAAAGTATTTTTCATAAATTGTATATATGATATTGAAATAATAAGTTGTTGATTATCAATTAAGAGATTCCTCACTGTGTTCGGAATGACAGATAATTCACTCTTTTGAAATAGCTTCTTTATCTTAAAAAACTTAAAAATATGAATAACAATAAAGAAGAATTAGGATTTGTAGGATTGCTAAAATCCTTTCCCCGCCCATTTTGGGTGGCTAGTGCCATGGAACTCTTTGAACGTTGGGCATGGTATGGCTTATTTGCCGTTTTAGCCTTGTATTTGACCGGATCAACCGATGAAGGTGCCTTGGGTTTTAATCATATCCAAAAAGGTGAAATCATGTCGTATGTGACTTTCATCTTATATTTATTACCCATTATTACCGGTGCTATTGCCGATAAAATAGGCTATAAACTATCCTTAATCATTGCCTATACATTGTTGGGAACCGGTTACTATTTTATGGGTGAGGTTACTTCCTATACAGCGGTGTTCTTAGTGTTTTTATGGGTTGCTGTCGGGGCTGCCATGTTTAAACCGGTGGCTTCGGCTATAGTTACAAAATCAACTGACAAACGAAACTCATCATTTGGTTTCGGTGTATTTTATATGATGGTCAATATCGGTGGTTTTTTTGGCCCTTTATTTTCGGCCAAATTAAGAGATCATTACGGTTGGAAAATCGTGTTTATCATGGCAGCTTCTGCCATTGCCGTTAATATGTTATTGGTGTTGTTTGTTTTTAAGGAACCCAATAGAGAAAAAAATAATGAAAGTTTTGGTGAAACCATTAGTAAATCCGTAAAAAATATCATAGAAGCCTTGTCAGACATGAAATTAACTATCTTGCTTGTTATAATGATAGGCTTTTGGTTGATGTTTAACCAGTTGTTTTACACGCTTCCTACTTTTATTGAAGACTGGGTTAATACCAAACCCCTTGGAGAGTTTTTAGACAATGCCAGTTTTGTGCCACAATTTTTTGCCGATTTCTTTAAAAACAAAGAAGGCGGTGTCAATCCTGAAATGATTGTAAACTTAGATGCTTTCTTTATTGTGGTTTTTCAAATGCTCATTTCTACTATCATTTTAAAATGGAAAGCCATCAATGCCATGATGAGCGGTATTTTAATTGCCATTATAGGTATTGCTTTGTCTTTCTATACCAATAATGTATTCTATACCATTTTCGGTATCTTTATTTTTGCCATTGGTGAAATGACATCCAATCCGAAATTTTCCGATTATATTGCCAAAATTTCGCCCAAAGGAAAAGAAGCGCTTTATATGGGAACTTATTTCTTGCCCATTGCCCTGGCTAATTTATTAACCAAATGGATTACCGGAGATTTGTATGAAAAATATGCCGACAAGGTAAGTTTATTAGAGAAAACACTTAGTGACAAAGGTATTAAATTGCCCGAAGTAGGTTCGGCTTTAAGCAAACAGGAATTTATTGATAAATTGCATGCTTTAAAATCTATCAATGTAGAAGAAGTTCTGAAATTTGTTCCGCCGGAAGACAAAATTGAAAATTGGAAACCGGTGGTAACACAGATTAAAAATTATGCCAAAGAGCATGGTATTGAAAACCTGAGTTTAAGTGGTGAGTTTTCTAAAAACGATTTGATTCATAAAGCTGCAGATGCCATGAACATGACACCCGACCAATTGACCCAATACTTATGGGATACCTATCATCCCGGGCAAATTTGGTATGTCATAGCCGGTATTGGTTTGATAACCATTGTAGGCTTGGTTATTTATGATAGAGTAGTAGCTGCCAAAGCCAAAACCGACCAATTGACCTAAGCGGTAGGTTTTATAATTTTTATTATCCCCGAACTAAAATAAAAGTTCGGGGATTTTTTTGTAATTTTATCAAAAATAATGAGGGATGAAAAAAATCAGTCTGTATTTTATTGTATTTTTGCTTATCGTAAGCGGTTATTTTATTTACAATTCTTTTCATTTAATTAAAGAAGTGAAAATTTTAAGAAAAGAACTCAAAGAAACCAATGAAGGCTATGATAACAATATCCAATATGCCATTACTCTGGAAGATTCCATCACTCGTTTTAAAGCCAAAATAGACTCTATGCTATCTGCCGATAGGTTTTCTATT
>JAMOMQ010000025.1 GCA_027066995.1 Flavobacteriales bacterium | reverse complement strand
TTTTTGCACAGGATTCTTTAAGTGTTAAATTACATCCCGCCCAAAAATATCCATGGTCGGTATTGTATCAGCTTAAAGATGTCAAACAGCTGTATATCAACAATAAACAGCAAAATAAAGACAGTGCATTTGTATATGATATGGCTCGATTAACTCCCGGCATGTATTTGCTGATGTATGATATGGATAGTCAAAATTTTGTGTATTTTATTTATAATCACGAGCCTGTGCAATTGGATGTTTATCCAAAGCAACATAATAAAATATTGATAAGAAAATCTAAAGAAAATAAAGTCTTTTTACCCTACGCCGGCAAGCATAACCTGTTGGTTTCCAAATTAAACAAAATTGAAGGTAAATTAGCCGCAGGCAACTTAAGCGTTCATGATAAACAAACCTTTAAATTGCTTAAAAAAAACTTAGATAGTCTGCAACTGAAATACTTAAAAAAATCTACCGGATTGCTGGCAAATAAATATATTAAAAATATGGCTGAATATTATCCGGATATCAATAAACCGGCTAAAGCTTATTTTACAGATAAATTGCAAAATTATTTTTCACATGTCAATTTTAATGACGCCGATTTAAAGCGTTCCAATATTTTAATTGACAAAATCAATACCTATGTTTTTAATATTAATCCGCCTAAAAATCCTAAAACCAAGCACTTAGAATATCTGAAGCGTATTGAAAATATTTTGCCGAGAATCAAGGATTCCGTTTATAAGAATAATGTTATTTTTTCATTGACGACTTCTTTTGTAAATGTAGACGGACGAGTCTCCAAAACATTGATTGATAAATATATAAAGAAAATGCCAGCCGAAGAACAACAAAAAATCAATCTGCAAAGTGTTTTGGATCAAATCGGTTTGACCATTGGTGAAAAGGCTCCTGATTTCAATTTTAATGACTTAAAAGGACATCAATACAATTTATATAAAATCACTCCTAAAAAGCCCTATACCTTATTGATTTTTTGGAGCGCTACTTGCCCGCATTGTTTACATGCCATGCCTAAGATTCAAAAAATGTTTAAAGACAGGGACAATTTTAATATTGTTGCCATTGGATTGGAAACGGAGCATTACCCTTGGAGTAGTGAACACCAGTATTACCCTGAGTTTATACATGGTATCAAACTGGAAAAATGGAACAATCCTATTATAAAAACTTACGGAATACATGCCACGCCGACCTTTTTTATTTTAAATGATAAAAATGAAATCATTGCAGAACCTTATGAAGTTAAAGATATTCAAGAGTTTTTAGATAACTTGTATGATAAAAAATAATTTTTTGGTATTACAAAGCTTCGTTAATTAGGATTTGATAAAAAACACTTAAACATTGAATATCAATATAATACAATCAGGTATTCGGTGAGAAGTGTATGATTTTTCACATAAAAGTATAAAATTCCTTATACTTGTAAAACGCGCCAATTTTATATTTCTGCTGTCTGGATGCACAACATCTTTGCAACTTGTTCATTTTTAAGTATCTATATACATCTGCAATTCGCAAATTACAAATCTATTACACTTCCGCGCTTTTCAGCAAGTCCTATTCAAATGCTTCTAAAGCCAATTGCAATTTTTCCCACTCTTGCATGAGATGCTCCAAATGTATTTTTGCTTGGTTATACTGTTCAAAAAAATCAGGATCAGCCGGAGGAGTCGGAGAGGATAGTTGTGCTTCCATTTCAGCAATAAGATTTTCGGCTTGCTCAATAGCTTCTTCGGTTTTATTTAACTTATTTTTGAGTTGTTTTTGTTTTTTTCGATCGGCTTTACGTTGTTCATAGCTGTTAAGACCGGTTATTTTACTATTTTGCTGTTGTTTGACTTCCTTTTTTAGTTCTATTTCTCTAAAATTTTCGGCTTGTTTTTCTTGCAAAAAGTAGTCAATATCACCCAAATGAACTTTGATATTTTTGTCTTTAAATTCAATTGTTTTTTCTGTTAAACCTTGCAAAAAATGCCGGTCGTGTGATACTATAATCAAGGTGCCGTCAAAGGAGTTTAAAGCTTTTTTTAAGACATCTTTGGAATGAATGTCCAAGTGATTGGTCGGTTCGTCCATAATCAGCACATTAAAACTTTGTAACATCATAACGGCCAGTGCCAACCGGTTACGTTCACCACCCGATAATACTTTAACTTTCTTGTGCACTTCGTCGCCCGAAAACAAAAAGGCGCCTAATATATCTCTGACTTTGATGCGGTTGGTGTCGTCGGAAGCGGCTTCTATGGTTTCCAATACTGTCAAGTCGGGATTAAGATACTCTGATTGGTTCTGTGCAAAATAACCGATTTTAACATTATGGCCGGTTTTTAAATGTCCGCTATAATTCAATTCGCCTACTAATATTTTAGCCAGAGTGGTTTTACCTGTACCGTTTTGTCCGACAAAGGCCAGTGTTTCTCCCTTGGTGATAATAAGATTAACATCTTTTAATACTTCCTTTTCTCCATAATTTTTTCCAAGATGTTCCAACTCAAATACAATTTTTCCGGAGGCCGGTGCTTCCGGAAATTTGATATTCATTGTTTTATTATCCACTTCATCTAACTCAATGCGTTTCATTTTTTCCAGCTTTTTAATCAATGATTGTGCAAAACTGGCTTTAGTGGCTTTATATCTAAATTTTTCTATCAGTTTTTCTGTTTCTTTGATTTCCTTCTCCTGGTTGATGTAGGCTTGCCTTTGTTTTTCTAATAGTTCTGATTTTATCTTCAAAAAGTCAGAATAATTTTTAGGAAAATCATAAATCTTATGGCGGGTTAGTTCTATGGTACGATTGGTAATATTGTCTAGAAACATTTGATCATGTGAGACCAAAACCAGTATGCCTTTATAGTTTTTTAAAAAATTTTCAAACCACAAAATACTTTCAATGTCTAGGTGATTGGTTGGCTCGTCGAGTAGCAGGATATCATTGTTTTGCAAGAGAATCTTGGCTAATTCTATACGCATACGCCAGCCTCCCGAAAAAGTTTCAACCGGCCGGTTAAAATCTTGTTGGGTAAATCCCAAACCTTTTAATACTTTTTCGGCTTCACCCCGGTAGTTGTAACCGCCAAGTAATTGAAATTGCTCTTGCAAATGGTGATAATCATTGAGTAAACCGGTATAAGACGGGCTTTCATAATCTGTGCGGCGTCCCAATTCGGTTTCTGTTTCTTCTAATTGTTTTTCAATGGCTTGCAGACGG
The DNA here is from genome assembly GCA_027066995.1 of Flavobacteriales bacterium. GTDB lineage: Bacteria > Bacteroidota > Bacteroidia > Flavobacteriales > Flavobacteriaceae > WGBX01. The sequence goes on along the minus strand of JAMOMQ010000025.1, from coordinate 752 downwards.
TTGAATGCTTTGTAAGTTTCTTCTAAAACCGTGGTGCCACCGTCAAAATCAATATCTTGTTTTAAGTAACCGATACGGGAGTTTTTTAAAACGGAAATCTGTCCTTCTGCAATCTCTATCTCGCCTTTTATGGCTTTGAGTAGTGTCGATTTACCAACGCCGTTACGTCCTATTAAACCGGTTTTATTTCCCGGATTGAGCTGAAAACTCACGTTTTTTAAGATATCATTGCCACCCAGACGAATGGTTACTTTGGACAAGTTAAGCATAGTTGATTTATTAAGCGGTCAAAAATACGAAAAATCACGACTTATTGTTAAAATATATCGATTTGATTTTATTCCGTAACCACTTCAAAAGGACAACTAATACTATTGCCGTTTTCATCTACCAATGTTAAAACATGCTTACCGGCTTTGGTGTCAATTTCAATTTGATGTTTACCCCGGGTTGTCTGAATAAATGATTGGTCTAAATGCCAATAAATTATGGCGTTTTTATTTTGATGAACAGCCTTACAGACTATTTTTTGTCGTATTTTTCCAAAATCATCAGGTATAAATATTTGGCTGTTTCTTTTCGGATATATCAAGCCCATGGAATTGTCTTTTGGGGGATAGCATTGCGAATCCCAAGGTGGCAGGTTTTGATAAGATGGATGTTTTTGTTTATAATACCATGCAGCTATGGGCGGTAAGACAAAAAAGACTTTGTTTTTAATCCGGTTAACATCATAACATGACGAATTTACC
>JAMOMQ010000024.1 GCA_027066995.1 Flavobacteriales bacterium | reverse complement strand
ATAAACATCACCGGATGGCGAATATAATATGTATAAATAATAAGGCATAATACAAAAAAAACCGTAAAAATAAATTACGGCTTTTTGTTTGTGGGCGATGAGGGATTCGAACCCCCGACCCTCCCGATGTGAAATCGGGATGCTCTGAAACATCCGGGCTAATTCTTAGGGAATATCAAAGCCTCTATCATCTGTCTGCTTTTCCACTTTTTGATTTGTCTTTCCCTTTTATATGCTTCGGATTTGCTCTTATAACTTTCTGTATAAACTATTTCCCAATCTTTAAACTTGCCTGTAAAACCTTTATGATGACTTAAATGACTCAACAACCGACGCTCTAAATCGGATGTGTAACCAACATAATAAACATCACCGGATGGCGAATATAATATGTATAAATAATAAGGCATAATACAAAAAAAACCGTAAAAATAAATTACGGCTTTTTGTTTGTGGGCGATGAGGGATTCGAACCCCCGACCCCCTCGGTGTAAACGAGGTGCTCTGAACCAACTGAGCTAATCGCCCCTTTGCGTTTGCGAGTGCAAATATAAAACAAGATTTTAATTCTGCAAACTTTTATATGGTTTTTTTGTATTTTTTTTAGCCACTTCTTTATAAGAAATTGATTTAATGGCTAATAATTTTTACTTTATTTTTTTATGAGCCAAAAACGTATCATATATCCAGACTAAAGTAAAGGTCGGTACAAAATCAATCCCCGGTAAAGCCTCCTCTATAAAAGAAACCACGCCTCCTACTTGACCTATTCTTCCGGCATACATACGCGTCATCAACCAGTAAGATAAGGGTGCCCATACCACATCTGAAAATTCTCCAACGCCGGGAATGGCAAAAGAGAGCATACCAATAGCATCAAATAATAAACTTATTATTAATTTGGCATAATTAATATTTCTATTCATTTTTTAGCTTATTTTTAAAAAGCTTTCTAAATTTTTCCAACTTAGGCAAAACTACATATTGACAATAGGGATTATCAGGATTATTAGCCAAATAATTTTTATGATAATCTTCCGCCTCATAAAAGGTTTGAGCCGGCACTACCTCGGTTACTATATATTGATCAAACACATTCGAATCATTTAAAAACTTGATATAAGCTTCTGCCAGCGCTTTTTGCTTGTCATTGGTATAAAAAACAGCCGACCGGTATTGTGTGCCCACATCATTGCCCTGACGGTTTAAAGTAGTAGGATCATGAGTGGCAAAAAACACTTGTAGCAATTCTTCATAACTGATTTCAGAAGGATCAAATACTATTTTAACTGCCTCGGCATGGCCGGTAGCCCCGGTAGTCACTTGCTCATAAGTAGGGTTGGGACGTTTGCCTCCGGTATAACCGGGCACAACAGACTCTACACCTTTCATTTCTTTAAAAATAGCTTCGGTACACCAAAAACAACCTCCGGCAAAAATAGCGGTTTCATGTGATTTTTGACTTTCATTCATAAAATTGAGATTAGTTAATATGATAAAAATTAGTATTTTGTTCATGCCAATCATTTATCAATAATCATACCAATATTAATATCTTAAAATTCCGTCGGTAAAAATAAATATTTAACAAATTGAATATGTAAAATTATGGTATTTTCAATTCTATAACAAACGAGATTTTTATAATTATTAAAATAAAAAACAGCCTATTTTTGATACATTTTTAGTATTTTTGAAGCGTTTCCGATAAAAAAATATAAAACTAAATCTTATGACTGATAAAAAACCAACCATTATTTGGACTAAAGTAGATGAAGCGCCCGCCTTGGCCACTTATTCATTATTACCCGTAATTAAAGCATTTACCAAGGCAGCAGGTGTTAATGTAGATACCAAAGACATATCCTTAGCCGGAAGAACTTTGGCCAATTTTCCCGATTATCTCAAAGAAAATCAACGCAAACCGGACGATTTGGCTTATCTTGGGCAATTAACCCAAAGCCCTCATGCCAACATTATAAAATTACCCAATATCAGTGCCTCTATTCCACAACTACAGGCTGCTATTAAAGAATTGCAAAGCAAGGGTTATAATATCCCCGATTTTCCCGAAGAACCCAAAACCGAAGCAGAAAAAGCCTTACGACAACGTTTTGCCAAATTATTAGGTAGTGCGGTCAATCCGGTGCTACGTCAAGGCAATTCTGACAGACGGGCTGCCGAAAGTGTTAAAAAGTTTGCCCAAAAGAATCCGCATAAAATGATGAAACCTTGGCCTAAGGATTCAAAAACGCATGTAGCACATATGCAATCGGATGATTTTTATGGCAATGAAAAATCTGTTGTCCTACCCGCCGATACCGGATTTAAAATTGTTTTAAAAACACAGGATGGTGAAATTATTTTAAAAGATAACCTAAAAGGCCAAAAAGAAGAAGTTTTGGATATGACTTATATGAATACCAAAGCACTTCAAGATTTTTACAAACAACAAATCAAAGATGCCAAAGATAAAGATATTCTCTTTTCGCTACACCTAAAAGCCACCATGATGAAAGTCTCTGACCCCATCATGTTTGGCTATGCAGTCAAAGAATATTATAAAGACGTTTTAGATAAATATACTAATGAATTGGAAGAAATCGGTTTTAATCCCAACAATGGTCTGGCCGATTTATACAAACGCTTAGACAGATTGCCCGAAGAAAAACGTCAAGCCATTGAAAAGGACATTCAAAAAGTATATGAAAAACAAGCAGCCTTGGCAATGGTTGACTCCGACAAAGGTATCACCAACTTGCATGTGCCTAACAATATCATTATAGATGCTTCCATGCCGGTAGTTATCAGAGATGGCGGCCGCATGTGGAATGCCAAAGGTGAACTGCAAGATACCAAAGCGGTTATTCCCGACCGCTCGTATGCGGGTTTTTATCAAGTAGTCATTGAAGATGCACAAAAAAACGGTGCTTTTGACCCTGCAACCATGGGCACCGTGCAAAATGTCGGTCTAATGGCCCAAAAAGCCGAAGAATACGGCTCCCACCCTACTACATTCGAAATTCCTGCCGACGGTATTGTTGAAGTAATTGATGACAAAGGAAATATATTAACCACTCACAAAGTCGCCAAAGGTGATATTTGGCGTATGGCGCGCACCAAAGATATTCCCATTCAAGATTGGGTCAAATTGGCTGTAAATAGAGCACGAGCTACAGGCTATCCCGCAGTATTTTGGTTAGACAAAAACCGTGGTCACGATGCACAAATGATAAAAAAAGTTGAAAAATACTTAAAAGACCATGACACCAATGGTTTGGAAATACATATTATGTCACCCGTGGACGCTATGAAATTTACATTAGACCGTGTGCGTAAAGGGCAAAATACCATATCTGTAACCGGCAATGTTCTACGGGATTACTTAACCGATTTATTCCCTATCTTGGAACTAGGCACCAGCGCCCGTATGCTGTCTATTGTGCCTCTGCTGGCCGGCGGCGGTTTATTTGAAACAGGTGCCGGAGGTTCCGCCCCCAAACATGTGCAACAGTTTATCAATGAAGGACATCTGCGCTGGGATTCATTAGGAGAGTTTTTGGCCTTAATGTCATCACTGGAACATTTGGGACATAAATATAACAATAAAAAAGCTTTGGTTTTATCCAAAGCACTAGACCAAGCTATTGGAGATTACCTGGAGAATAAACGCTCGCCCGGACGAAAAGTTGGACAATTGGATAATCGAGGCTCTCATTTTTATTTGGCTGAATATTGGGCTGATGCTCTGGCAAAACAAAATGATGATGCCCAACTGAAAGAAATATTTACTCCCATTGCCGAAGAATTGAAGAAAAACGAAACTAAAATATTGGAAGAAATTGCTGCTGCCGAAGGCAAACCGGTCGATTTAGGCGGTTATTATTTGCCAAACGACCAAAAAACCGAAGCCGCTATGCGCCCCAGCCAAACTTTTAATAAAATAATTAATCAAATATAAATTCTAAAAACCGTTAATCAGTTTAAGAAGAGGCCGTCTCAAAAGAGTGAATTATCTGTCATCCTATGTTTGCAAAAAAAAATACT
>JAMOMQ010000023.1 GCA_027066995.1 Flavobacteriales bacterium | reverse complement strand
TATTTTTTTGAGGGTTCAACTTTTTCATTGAGATATTTTATGAGTTCTTTATTTAGATTAAAGATATTGTTGGTTGGATAAAAACCGCTTTCATCAGCTTCTACCAAAACGGAATTTCCACTTACCGTTTGCGAAGCATACAGGTCCGGTTTTTTAAAATGTTGTTTACCGCGTGACCGGAGAATGACTGCAAAAAAATTGTTATCGGCAATTTGTAAACCGTCTTTTTCGCACTCCCATAAATCGGCACGGTTTAATTTCATGTCCGTGTAAATATGATTTAATTGACATTGTGGACAATAACCCGTAAAAAATTTGGTGGAAGGCACTTCATTTTTTGCTTTTTTATTGTTTATATCGAGCAGTTCTTCCCGTGTTAAATTGAGTTGTTCCAGCCAACTTTCCAAACTATACATTTCGGAAGTATTTAGACTTCCTTCATAAATTTTTGTTTTAATTATATTGGCAACCTGTTGTTTGTAGTTCGGGTGCACGTAATGGCAATACAACATAAAAATTTCGGGATACCGTTTTAATACATCTTGTGTTACTTCTTCAAAACTATCAAAAGAAGTTTTACCGTGGATTGAAATTCCGGGTTCGTCATCTTCCAAGCCCATTGCACTCAAAGACCAAAAATACCGGCAAGCATTTGTTGGCGTTTTTTTCAAAGGCTGACAATATTTATATACGTTTAAACCGCTGCCTTCCGCAAAAATTTCCCATATCAATTCTTTTTTATCGGTTGTTTTCATGATTGTTTAATTTATACCAAAACGACATACAAATTAGTCCAATATTTTGTTTCTTTTTCACTTACTCTGCGTCAAAAATACTCGCTTGTAACTATGGCTACAACTGCGTTTTTTTTCTTGATTAAGCAAAAAATAATCCAAAATATTTTGGACTATTTTATAAATCGATTTGGTATTAAAAGGTTTTGCATGGCTTTTTCTATGTTTTGGTTACTTACGGGAGACAGTCGGTAGATATATTCCTTGTAGTCGGCATCGTATATATTTTCAAAGTCGGCAAAGTTCACTTGTTCGGTTTTGATTTTTTTTACAAAATATTTTCCCAAGATCATTCGTATTTTGGCATAATCGCCATAAAAATATTCTTGCAACAAGGGAAGTATTTTATCATTAAAAACTTTTACTAATTTTTCGGGTGTATTTACACCGATAAAATATGAGTGCCCAATAGTGTGATCGCGGTCGAGCAGTAGCTCAATCCGGTTGTTGATTGTCTTCAATATGTCAGATTTGCGAATGCCCGTAAAAATCTCGTCCTTTTCGCCCAATTTTTTAAATATTCCGGCATCGGGCATCAATTCGGTAAACGAAAACCGGCGGCGCAAAGCGGTGTCCAGTGCTTCTACGCTACGGTCGGCGGTGTTCATAGTTCCGATAAGGTAGAGATTATCAGGCACACTAAATTTTTCTTTGCTATACGGCAGTATGGTATTTAAGGCTTCTTTTTTCCCTTTTCGTTTGTCGGGTTCAATTAAACTGATCAACTCACCGAAAACCGCCGAAACATTGGCACGATTGATTTCGTCTATGATTAATACGTAGTTTTGTTGTCTGTTGGCTTGGGCATCACTACATATTTGTTTAAATATACCATCTTCTATTTTATAAATCACTTGTTCATTATCATTTAAAGCCGGTTTAATACCTTCAATAAAATCTTCGTAGTTCATACTTTGGTGAAAACTTACAAAAGCAATTTGTCCGTCATTTACCAATTTATCGTAGCGCTCGTTGAGTTTCATCCGGTTTGCCGGTGCTTCACCGTCAATAATTTCGACGGCTATTTGTTTGGATTTATAGGTTTTTCCGGTTCCGGGAGGTCCGTATAAAATTTGGTTGAGGGGATGTTTTTGATTGAATTTTGATTGAGAAGCCGGTGCGTTAAGATTATTTTTTTTCATGGCAAAAATGTATTTTTCAAAGGTTTCGTGATTGTGTTTACGATATCCTGACTTTTTTGTTCTATTCAATTGAAATTCGATAGCTTGATGAATTTTGCTCTTTTGTTCTGTTGTAAAGTGTGGTATTGTATTAAATTTATTGTAGTATGGTTCTTTTTCGGTTATTTCAAATTTATCATAGTCCGTAGAAATAGGTTCGGATGATATTGCACCAAATCGTTTTTGTTTTGTTTTAAACATATTCCATACATAATATTGTCCGATTGTAAAATGAATTCCTGTATCTGTCAAAGTATAATTGCAACGATTATCGCCATATTGTATCTCGTGTTTGTCAATAATTTCTTTTAGAAATAATAAATAATAATCGATGTCTTCTTTTGAAAATTTCTTTTTCAAGAGTTTTTCAAAGTTTTTAAACTTTACTTCTTCGGGCATCAATAATTGATAAACCATATCTTGAAACAGCAACCGGCTGCTGTCGAATTGAAAATCTTTGGGAATAAAAGCTTTTGCCAAGCTTTGTAATTCTGAATTTTGTTGAATAAACGGTAAAAATTTATCACCCAGTAACATATAATGTTCGTATTTGTAATAAAATTTTTTTTGAGGCGCTACCTCTAAGTAATCTGTCAACCAATTATATATGGCGGGTGTATATAAATAGTATTTGTCCGGATATCTCATTGTTAGCAAAAATGCCAACATATTATCATCTTGTTGAACTTTATCATCTTTCTTAAACTTTTTGTTAAATTCATTCATATATTTGATAGACAGTTCTTTGTATTTGAAAAACCTAGTTTTCAAATCAATGTTTTCATCATATAAAATACCCAATAATTCTTTTAAGACATTATCGTTGTATTTTCTCATATTGGGTATAAAACTATAAGGGATATAATGTTGTATTAAATTTTCACGTTTTTTTAGGGCGTTTTCCAACATTGCACCAAAATTTTCGGCTTCGGGTTGCCAATGCCGCTGAAAGTGCATAATGGCTTCCCATTTATATACTTCATCTTTATTGGTAGGGTTTTGTTTTAAAAAATTTACATATTGGTTGATAAGTTGAATTATTTTTTGTTCCATAACAAATTGATTTTTAGATTGACGACACAAAGGTATAATCTAATTGCGTCAAAACTTGTCGCAATATTTTTTTACGAATTTATGTGTAGCATTTGACATTACTTGTAGTTGGTTAAAGCTTGTTGCAACAAATCTTTAATGGCACTTGCCAGTTTAGGTGGATATAAAACCTTTACCGTATAATGAGCCGAAAGAATTTTTTGTTCCAATTCGTGGTTGATACCTACAAAGAGTTCAACATCCAAATAATCGTCAGTTTCTTTTATTATTTCGGCACTTGAATGCCATGGTTGTGATTTGAAATAATTTTTTTGAAATTTATCAAAACGCAAACGCACAATTTCGGGGTCATAAACGGTTAAGCCTATTACATTTTTATATTTTCTTTTTATTAGGTTTAGTTCCGGCTTTTTAAACTGTTCCGAAGTAAGTTCAACTTGTTCAATACGGTCAATACCAAAGTTTCTTATTTCGTTAATTTTTTTATCCAGTCCGACCAAATACCACCGTCCTTCATATTCTTTGAGCATATACGGGTGAATAAATCTGATGTGTGCTTTGTTTTCATTAAATTTTTTGTGTGATATTTTTAAAGTTTTTTGATTGTGTATGGCATGGATCAATTGGTCTAACCAATGAAAGCCTTTAAAACGCGTGTTTGAAAAAGAAAAATATCGAACAAATTCGGTTGAATTTTTTATAATATTTTGAAAGTATTCGGCTTGTGCCAATATTTTCATATTTTGAATAATATTGTTTATATCTTCCGACATTTCGTCGGTTGCCAACCAATAACCGCCGCGCAAATGATTTTCTTTATAAATGGGAATGCCGAATTTTTCGCGTAGCGTTTTTATATACCTTTCTATGGTTCTTTTATCAACCACAATATCTTTATCTTGCAACTTTTTTTGAAAATCGATTATTTTCGGTTTAATTTCATGTTGATTTTTCCATTGCAAGTATTCAATAATATAGATATAACTTTGCAGAACTTTTGGTTGTTTATACATTGAGAAAAATTTTGCTATAAATTTAGTTAT
>JAMOMQ010000022.1 GCA_027066995.1 Flavobacteriales bacterium | reverse complement strand
TAGTAAAAACCGTCGCACCGAAGTTATTTTATTACCGAAGTTAGACCAGTTTAATAAATTGATGGAGCAAGGGCAACAACAAGGTAATTAGATTTTTAAATATCCAATTTTAAGGCTGTCCTTTTGGGCAGCCTTTTTTGATAAAAAATCGGTTTGTATTTTAGGGCTTGCAGAAAAGCTCGGAAGTGCAATAGATTTTTAATTTGTGAATTGCAGATGTATATAGATACTTCAAAATGAACAAGTTGAAAAGATGTTGTGCTTCCGAGTAGCAGAAACATTAAATTTACGCGTTTTACAAGTGTAAGGAATTTTAAGCTTTTATGTGAAAAATCATGCATTTCTCATCGAACACCCGATTGTATTATATTGAAATTCAACATTTAAGCGTTTTTCAGCAAGCCCTATTTTAAGGCTGTCTCAAAAGATTGAATTATCTGTCATTCCGAACAAAGTGAGGAATCTCATGCTTGATAATCAACAACTTATATTTTTATTATTATATGAATTGTTTATGAAAAAACCCTTTTGATACAGCCTCTTAATTTTTTTATGCTTAATTGGTTTATATTTTGGACTAAAATAAATTTCATTTTAGCATTATACTATACCGCCAAGCTTTATCAGCCCATTCTTTGGCATAATCTACACCAATACGTTTGCCGGTTTTAATTTGTGTATCGGGAATGATAATGTTTTCATCGGTTAGCCACAGATTATTATCGGGACTTATTTTAAGCCGGTTGTAGGTTTTGTCTATTTGCATTTGTTTGGTAAGTTTACCCGGTCCATCGGTTGCCACCGGTAGGGCAATAAAATTTTGTCCGTCTTTGGACATTTGTAAATTTTGCACACCTCGCACCAAAACTGCCGCCGGAAATCCATTGGGCATGGTTACAAAATTGAGCATATGATACATACCGTAAATTAAATAGATATAAATATGCCCCGGAGCACCATACATTACTTGGGTGCGATTTGTCAATCCTTTGCTGCAATGACATGCCAAATCTTCGGTGCCATGGTAAGCTTCGGTTTCGGATATTATGGCTTTGTATAACAGGCCGTCTTTTTTATGATATAGAGTTTTGCCCAACAGTTCTTTTGCTACTGTTTTGGTATCACGATTAAAAAAACGACTGTCTAATAACTTTGATCTTTGAAACATCTTTATAATAAAAATATAAAAATTATGCCGGCAACCATCCAAGCTTTTAATAATTTGGTGGCGGTTTCATACTCATTTTTATAAACTTTTATTAAACTAAAAATAATAAATAAAGAGCTGATTGTCAATAATATATTGAAAGTATTTTCTGAAAAATATCGCCTAAACGACCATAAAACCAACCAGGTCATAATGCTGATAACAACAAATACCAATTTTGATATTTTGAGATTGATAATCGGGAGGGTATTGTAATTATAGGCTTGTTCATAAATCATATCTTCCATATCTTTGACCAATTCCCTTAAAAGTGTAATACCAAAGGCCATAGTAAGCAGTAAATATAAATAGATAGGTTGTATGGTTAAATTTTTAGCATAATAAACTGGAATAACAATCGCTAAGGCGGTTAATACGGCAATACTTATATTGCCAACAAGCGGCCATTTTTTTAAAAAATAGTTATACAGACTTAATAAAACCGGAATAAGTAAAGCGGCATATAAAAGCGTAGGCGCAAAGGTTTGATAAAAGGCGGTAAAAGCAAAAATGACTCCCAAAATCTCCGAAATAATAAATAGAATTAGGTAGCTTGTTTTATTAAAAGGTATAAAATCAGGTTTTTGACGGTCTATTTCATAGTCTAATAAATTATTTTGCAGATTGCCCCCAATGCCATAAAAAATCATTGATAATACTAAAAAGAACCAGCCGTCTTTAATATCAAAATGTTTACCGGATAAAATAAAATATAAACCGGTTTGTAACAGAATATAAATCAATACATTTTTCCAACGGAGTATTTTAAAAAAATTAATTGGCTGCCGTGTCATTTTCTATAAAATTAAAAGTCCATCGGCCTTGCACTCGCAAGACTTGTTCTATGACGTCTCTAACACATGTTTCGCCACCGTTTTTTAATGATATATAATCGACGGTATCCAATACTTCTTGCACGGCATCATGAGGCGCCGCCGACAAACCTACTTGTCTTAAAAGAGGAATATCAGGTATGTCGTCACCCATATATAAGACTTCTTGCGGATTGAGTTGGTGATCCTTGATATATTGTTCATACACCGGAAGTTTGTTGTCTACATTTATAAAAATATCTTTGATACCTAAATAGGTCAGGCGTGCAATAACATTTTGATCACGTGCTCCCGAAATAATAGCAACCCGGTAGCCTTTTTTTAGCGCCGTTTTAATGGCAAAACCGTCTTTGGTGTGCATGCTTCGCATCAAATCGCCCGTGGTGGTTATATGCACTTTGCCATCGGTTAATACACCGTCAATATCAAAGATGAATGTGCTTATATGATTGAGTTTTTTCTTGTAAGAATTTTCCAAATTATTGTTCATAAGGCAAATTTGATACAAATATAAGAGAATTAAATAAATATGAAATGTAAAATGGTTGTTTTAATATGTTACAATCCGGTTTGATTCAGATTTACCATACTCATATCGCAATCAATAAATTCACAATCGGTAAAAAGGCAACCCGATAAGTCCGTTTGATTAAAACCGCAGTTGATAAACCGGCAATGTTCATACACACCTTTTTGAAAGCTTTGGGAGCTGAAATCAATTTTTATAAAATCTTGATCCGTTATTATTTTATTCATGACTTGGGGTGGTTTTTTATAATGCTGTCAGTCAGTGTTTTATATATTTTTTTTTGATCTTCGTCTTTGATAAAATTCAGATGGTTTGCTATTATATTAAAATCATGGCGCACAGCTGGCCCTGTTTGCGCTTGTGCCGGCGGCATAGTTTGCACTTTTTGAGCAACTTCTGTAATCAAAGGCTTTATCAAATCAAAACTCAAGTTATTATCAGCTAATATTTTGGCACCTTCTACATAAAGATGGTTGACAAAATTGGCAGCAAAAACACCGGCTATATGTAATGCTTTACGTTGCTCCGAATTAACAATTTGCACTTTATCGGACAGTATTTTCCCAAGTGTTTTTAACAAACTAATGTCTTTGGTATTGTTAGCTTCTATTAATACCGGAATCGTTTTAAAATTGTTGATAGCTTTGTTTTTTGAAAAAGTTTGAAACGGATAAAAAACACCTTTTCTTTTGACTTTTAAAGCATTTATAGATACACTGCCTGATGTATGCACAATCAAATTATCAAACGTTTGTAATCTTTGAGAAACGTTGCCAATCACATCATCTTTTAAAGCAATTATAAATATATCTGCCGGTTTTAGTTGTTCTAGCTTGTCAATAATTTCGGTAGTGCTCTCAAACTCTTTTAATTTATGGATATGCCGGTTATACATTTGTTGCAATTGTATGTCCGGATGTTTGATAAATTGTCTGGCCAAATGTGTGGCAACATTTCCGGCACCCAAAATGCTTATATGTAGAGGTAAATTAGCCATGCACCAGAGGTTTTTGTCCCAACCGATTAATCAAGTCTGCTTCGTAGGTTAATAATTTGTCCCAAATGGCATCGGTTTTTTCTTTACCGCCAAAAATGCGGGCATATTCTAAAAAAACACGGTAATGCCGCGCTTCACTTTCAAATAAATCACGGTAAAATTGTGCCAGTTCCGGGTATTCATTTTCCAAAACCGGAATCAGGACGCTAAAACGCTCACAACTACGAGCTTCCATCAGCGAGGATAACATTAGTTTTTGTATAAAACGTTCCTCAATATTTTTGGTCTTGGGAAAAAATTTTCGTAGTTGCATGGCATAAGCATTTTGCGATTCTTGTCCCAATTGCAAACCAAATTTTTTTATAATGTCGTAAACCATTTCAAAGTGTTGCATCTCTTCAATGGCTAAAGCAGACATGGTATTGACAAACTTCGTATGATTAGGCCGGTGATTGATAACTGCCATAGCCGATTGGGCAGCTTTAATTTCGTTATAGGCATGATCCGTCAAGAAAATTTCCAAGTCTTGTATCGCAATTTTAGCCCATTTTTCCGGTGTTTTTGATTTTAGTCCAAGCATAGTTTGTAAATTGACAATTATTAATGGATATTGAATAATTATTTTTTCATTTTTGATGTCTTAATAATTGATACGAGTAATTTTATAATTTCACTGAGATTTTTTTCAAGTGAATTATAAAGAACTTTGTTAATATATTCCGTTTTATGTAATAACATTAGCCAATAATCAGTTTCGTTAGCCTCTTTTAAAGTAATTGAAAGTTTGTGAATAAAATCAGCATTGCTTTCAGCATGTTGAGCTTCTTTAATCATGGCATCTATTGAAGTGCCTGAACGCAAAATTTGTTTAGACAAAATGTATTCATTTTCGGCGGTTATAAGGTGCTTTCGTAGTTTAACAATTCTGACAGCAAACTCAAAACTTTTATCTAAAATTACATTATTTGTTTTCATTATCAATTATCAATTGTGAATTTTTAATTAAAATTCAAAGCGCAGCCGCACTTGTTCCAAACTGTCTTTTGAACCGACAAAAGTCAAAATATCTCCAATACGCAATTGGGTATAACCGTGTGTAATAACAGTATTGCCTTTGCGTTTTAAGGACAGGATAATAACATCTTGTGGCAAGTGCAAATCGCGGATACGAAGACCGAATAAATCGGGATTGCGAACTTCAACGTCAATAGTATCTTGATTTTCATCAAAGCCGAGGAGAATATTGGTAGCTTCGGGGGCACGCACCAGGTGGTCAAGCAGATTGACCATGGCTGCTGTGGGTTCTATTACTTTAACCCCAATCTCTTTAAACTTATTGGCATAAGAACCGCTTTCCAAGCGTGTTATCATATTGGGTGATCCTATGGTTTCGTAGATCCATTCGGCTATTTCATAATTCTTTTGGTCATCGGGATACAATAAAATAATACTGTCCGGATTGTCCAAATTTAGTTGTGCAATACTGTTTTTGTTATACTCATCAACTTGTAATATATCAATATCGTTTACATTATGTTCTTTTTGAGTTGTAACTATTTTAACTTGCCAGCCTTTTTGTTTAAGCAGCCGGGCCAAAGCCAGAGAAATACTATCCAAACTGAATATTACTGCTTTATGATGTTGTGTGTCTGATGATTTATATACTTGTTTTTGATGAGCCTCGCCTACATGTTTTATAGCCCATTTAAACAACGGTGGGCCAACAATCTGATTAATAACAATAATGGCGATGATGATGGTTTCAAATTCGTGTCCCCAGTCCGGAAAAGCATTAGATACCATAGTTGTTAAACCGATGGCTACACCGGCTTGTGTTACATAAGGCATCCAAGCAATTTTGGCATATTTTTTATCATCATTGGCAGCCCAAACTCCAAAAAATCCACCTATTATCAATGATAAGACACGCACTACAAATAAAATCAAAGCTATTTCAATGACATTAATCAATGTTTGTAAAGACAATGAATCACCTGTTAAAGTGAAGAAAATGATATAGATATACGGGCTGATTTTTGTTATTATTTCTTCAAATTCATGGTTGTATTTAGTATAATTAGTAACATAAAAACTGGAAATAATGGCAATTAATAGCGGTTCCAATTCAAAATGATGACCGGCCATTGCCACTTGGTGGCTCACCCAATGGTTTAAAAGGTAAATACTGTAACCTATAAAAATAATAAAAACCGCTTTTACATTAAAATGCAAATTGGTTTGCATTAATAATTTTAAGATTTGTCCGTAAATATATCCTAATAAAATAGAAAGACTGATTTCTAATAATAAGACCATTAAAAAGGACAAGTCCAAGGCTTCGCCGCTTATTATGGTTTTTACTATGGCAAAGCTGATAGCAAAGAGTATAATAACCAATACATCAATAACCACCGTGACCCCCATTGCAGTTTTAACAAAAGGGCCGCGGGCACGCATTTCGTTAATGATAGCAATAGCAGAGGATGGTGAGCGGGCTACAAATATGGTTCCGAATAACAGAGCAATTGCCAGTTGCACCTTAAAATCCATATCTTTCATAAAAGGTATATGACCGGCAATAAGCAAAACAAAAATGGTGCTTAAAACGAAGGTAACAACAAGTTGTCCAATGGTCATCCATTTGATACTTTTTAACCTGCTACGCAGTTCTTCCAAGTGCAACTCGGCCCCTGCCGAAAAGGCAATGATGGCCAAAGCTATTTCATTTAGAAAATTGAGTTTGGGGAGGGCATATTCCGGTATAAAATCCAAAAAGGAACTTCCTGCCAAAATACCTGTAAGGATAAGGCCTGTAATTAGTGGAAAATGGATTTTTTTCTGTAAAAATTTGGCAATTTCAAATGCTGCAATTGCTACAACAAAAAAGCCTATGAGATATTTTATCAGCTCAACGTCAATCATTCGGGTTATTTTTACAAAAATACGTATTTTTTATAATACCAATTTGGTTTATATTTTAGACTTAAAAATATATTATTTAGTATTACATCTGAATATATTAAAACGGACGTCTTATAAGACATCCGTAAAAAAATAAACTAATTAAGTGATATTTAAAATTTTGTTTTATTTTCCAAGTACTTCCGCTACTTTTTTACCGATTTCTGCGGGTGATTCTACCACGTGAATACCATGTTTTCTTAAAATTTCCATTTTAGCTTGGGCAGTATCGTCTTTACCGCCAACTATGGCTCCGGCGTGTCCCATAGTGCGGCCTTTAGGGGCAGTTTGACCGGCAATAAAGGCAATGACGGGTTTTTTATTTCCGGTTTCTTTAATATATTTGGCCGCTTCGGCTTCCAAATTACCACCTATTTCACCAATCATAACAATGGCTTCGGTTTCGGGGTCGTTCATAAACATTTCAACGGCATCTTTGGTAGTAGTGCCAATAATAGGGTCGCCGCCGATACCAATGGCTGTGGTAATACCCAAACCTTGTTTGGCAATTTGATCGGCAGCTTCGTAAGTTAAAGTACCTGATTTTGATACCAAACCGACTTTACCTTTTTTAAATACAAATCCGGGCATAATACCAACCTTGGCTTCACCTGGTGTAATAACACCGGGGCAGTTGGGGCCAACCAAACGGGTATTTTTATCACTGATATAATCCATTACTTTGACCATATCTGCAACCGGAATTCCTTCGGTAATGGCAATAATGGTTTTGATGCCGGCTTCTGCAGCTTCTTTAATAGCATCTGCAGCAAAAGCAGGGGGAACAAATATGATTGAAGTATCCGCACCGGTTTGTTCAACGGCATCTTTAACAGTATTGAATACGGGTTTTTCCAAGTGTGTTTGTCCGCCTTTACCGGGCGTTACACCTCCTACAATATTAGTGCCATAGTCAATCATTTGTTGGGCATGAAAGGTGCCTTCACCTCCGGTAAATCCTTGAACGATAATTTTAGAATCTTTATTAATAAGTACACTCATTTTTATAAATTTTTGTTTGTAAAGATGATGAAAATAATTTGAATAAAATATGACAATTAATCATTTTTTATTAAAAATTATTTAACTCGTTCTTGATATTCACCGGTTTCGGTATTGATTTTGATTTTATCTCCTTCATTAATAAATAAAGGAACACGAACCTTGGCACCCGTCTCTACAGTAGCAGGTTTGGTGGCATTTGTGGCAGTATTTCCTTTTACACCGGGTTCGGTATGGGTTACTTCCATAATCACGGTGGCCGGCATTTCTAAAGTTAAGGGTGTGTTATCATCGGCTTTAATCAAAATGGTAACCATTTCACCTTCTTTTAAAAATTGTGGTGCATCTATCATAGCTTCAGGCAGTTGTATTTGTTCGTAGGTTTCATCGTCCATAAAGTGATAGGTGTCACCGTCTGTATAAAGATATTGAAATTTGCGGGTTTCTATTCTGATATCATCTATTTTATGACCGGCCGAAAATGTGTTATCTATAATTTTTCCGGTGGTCAAACTTTTAAGTTTGGTGCGGACAAATGCCGGGCCCTTGCCGGGTTTAACATGTAAAAATTCTATGATTTTGTATATGTCATTATTGTAATTAATGCACAGTCCTTTTCTAATGTCTGATGTTGTTGCCATAATATTTAATTTTTTTCTTGTTTTTTATAACCTTTAATGATTCCTCTGGGGGAATTTTTAATAAATTCTATAATTTCATCCCGTTCGGGAGATGCCGGAAGTTCTGCTTCAATGTATTCTATTGCATTGGTTACATTATTATTTTTTTGAAAAACATAACGATAAATATCTTGTATTTCATTAATTTTATCCGTAGTAAAACCTCTTCTACGAAGTCCAATTGAGTTAATACCGACATATTGTATAGGTTCTTTGGCTGCTTTTACAAAAGGCGGAACATCTTTTCTTACCAAAGTGCCACCGGATACCATGGCATGTCTGCCAATTTTTACAAACTGATGAACGGCAGATAAACCTCCTAATATAGCCCATTCGCCAAGTTCAACATGGCCTGCAAGTGCAACATTGTTGACCAAAATAGCATGATCACCAACACGGCAATCATGAGCAACATGTGCATTGGCCATTAACAGACAGTGGTTGCCTACCACAGTTTTACCGCTGGCTTTGGTGCCACGATTGACTGTAACGTTTTCTCTAATGGTCGTATAATCGCCAATAATGGCCAAGGATTCTTCACCCTCAAATTTTAAATCTTGGGGTTCGCCAGCAATGACACTGCCGGGAAAAATTTTACAGTTTTTGCCGATACGAGCACCTTCCAGTATGCTGACATTGGGGCCAATCCAGGTGCCTTCACCTATTTCAACATTTTTACTTATGGTTACAAAAGGCTCAATGACCACATTTTTGGCAATTTTGGCTTCGGGATGTATATACGCTAAGGGTTGATTCATATGATTAATTTTCTTTTTTTACAATTTGTGCCATCATTTCAGCTTCTGCAACCAGTTGGCCATTGGCATAGGCATAGGCTTGCATGTGACAAATTCCGCGACGTATAGGCGAAATCAAGTCTGCTTTAAAAATCAAGGTGTCACCTGGTTTTACTTTTCGTTTAAATTTGACTTTATCCATTTTCATAAAATAAGTCAAATAATTTTCGGGGTCGGGGACGGAACTTAAGACCAAGATGCCCCCGGTTTGTGCCATAGCTTCAACCTGCAATACGCCGGGCATAACGGGAGCGCCGGGAAAGTGACCGACAAAAAACGCTTCATTCATCGTGACATTTTTCATACCTACAACATGCTTGTCGGACAACTCCAATATGCGGTCAACCATTAAAAATGGCGGACGGTGTGGCAATAAGGACATGATTTTTTCAATATCCATTAATGGCGGTTTGTTCAAATCAAATTCGGGAACTTTATTTCGTCGCTCATTTTTGATTATTTTCTGCAATTTTTTGGCAAAGGCTGTATTTACTTTGTGTCCGGGTTTATTAGCAATGACTTTTCCTTTGAGTTTGGTGCCTACCAAAGCCAAGTCGCCCATAACGTCTAATAGTTTATGACGGGCGGCTTCATTAGGCCATTGCAGGTCTATATTGTTTAAGATGCCGTTGGGCTTGACTTCAAAATCGTCTTTCTTAAAGTAGTCTTTGAGCAATTCTTTGGTTTCATCAGAAATTTCTTTATCGACAAAAATAATGGCATTGCTCAAATCGCCTCCTTTGATTAATCCGTTTTTTAACAACATTTCCAATTCGTGTAAAAAACTGAAGGTGCGTGCCGGTGCAATTTCGGTTTTAAAATCTTTAAGATCTTTGAGATAAGCATTTTGTGTGCCTAAAACTTTGGTGCCAAAATCGACCATAGCAGTTATTTCATAATGATCTGCCGGCATGATTAATATTTCGCTTTCGGTTTCGGGATCAACATATGATATGACCTTTTTAACGACAAATTCTTCACGTTCGGTATCTTGTTCTTCAATACCGGCTTGGTCAATCATTTGCACAAAAAATTTGGACGAGCCATCTTTAATTGGAGGTTCTGCTGCATTGAGTTCAATGATACAATTATCAATATCCATACCGGTTAAGGCTGCCAATACATGTTCGGTGGTATGAATTTGCACACCGTTTTTTTCTAAGACCGTACCACGTTGTGTTTTTGTAACATACTGCGCACTGGCCTCAATTTCTGGTTTTCCTTCGAGATCTATTCTGACAAATTTAAAACCGTAATTTTCGGGTGCCGGTTTAAGTGTCATTTTAACGTTTTCTCCGGTATGTAAACCAACCCCTTCGATAGAAACAGGTTTTTTAAGGGTTTTTTGCTTTGTCATAATATACTTATTTCAGTTTGTTTATTTCTTTTTCCAAATTTTGTATGCGTTGATACAAGTCGTCTAAGTTTTTAAATATAATACTTGACTTTTTAAATTTTCTAATAGGAATGGCAGGCGTGCCTACCACTATTTCTCCGTCTTTAAGGTTATGCGAAATGCCGGACTGTGCACCGACTTTTACATCATTGCCTATTTTTAGATGACCGGCAATGCCTACTTGGCCGCCTATCATACAGTTTTTGCCTATTTTGCTCGATCCGGAGATGCCGGTTAAAGCGGCAATAACCGTATTTTCACCTATTTCGACATTATGAGCTACTTGTATAAAATTATCCAATTTGACACCGCGACGAATGATGGTAGCGCCCATAGTAGCTCTGTCAATAGATGCGTTGGCACCTATTTCAACATAATCTTCAATAATAACATTTCCTATTTGCGGGACTTTCTTAAAGTCATTGCCGTTATTGGGCGCAAAGCCAAAGCCGTCAGCTCCTATAACCGAATTGCTATGAATGGTAACATTATTACCGATTTGCGTGTCATGGTATATGCTGACATTGGCATAAATAATACTGTTGTCACCTATAACCACATCATCACCGATAAATGTATGCGGAAATATTTTGACATTTTTTCCAATGCGCACATTCTTTCCGATGTAAGTGAAAGCACCAATATAGACATTCTCGTCTATTTGTGCCGAAGCATCAATTTTTACCGGTTCTTCAATACCATTTTTGTCATCGAGTGATTTGTTATAAAACTCCAAAAGTTGCGAAAAGGCTTGATAAGGGTCTTTGACTTTAATAAGAGTGGTTGTGATTTTTTTTTCGGGCACAAAATCATCTTTTACAATTACAGCCGATGCCTTGGTAGTATAAATATGCGGGGTGTATATAGGATTGGCCAGAAAGGTTATTTCGCCGGGTTGAGCTTCTTCAATCTTGGCAATATTTTTTATTTCAGCAGAGGCATCACCTTCAATGTTGCCTTGTAGATAATCTGCTATTTTTTGGATACTGTATTTCATTCTGGCAAAAGTATGAAAAAGATTAATTTTTTACAATTTTTTTTATTGGCGGGTAGCTCAAATAGTATTTTGTAACCGGTTGCGATAAGGCTTCAATGTTTAATTGGTCACTGGCTTTGGCAAATTCAATCAAGCTGTTGTTTTTACTTAATAATTTTATGGGGTGTTTGTGTTGTTGATAGGCACTATGTAACAATTTCCCGTTATATAGTAAATAATCCAAATCGTTTTGGCTCACCGGAAATTGATTTAAAATATGGGATGCCAATCTTTCAATCGTATCATTTGAAAAGGGTGTTTTTTGTATTTGTATTTTATTTAAGTGCGACCGGTTAATAATCATTTCGCTTAAGTATGATAATACAAAATCTTGACTTTGAGTCCATTTTTTTAAATGATAATATATATCAGAATCGTCCAATTTTGCAAAAATATCCAAGGTGTTTATATCAAAATCTTTAATTTTCTTTTGAAAAAGAACTTGAAAATTATCATCTAAAAATACCGGTTGACCGTTTTGCACCATTTGATGCACCCGAGTCAATATTTTTTCCAATACTTTCTCAAGCATCAGGCTGGTTTTATGAAAATAGACTTGCCAATACATCAAGCGGCGCGAAATAATAAATTTTTCGACAGAATATATGCCTTTTTCATCAATAACCAATTGGTTGTCTTTGACATTTAACATTTTAATCAATCGTTCGCTGTTGACTTGACCTTCTATAACACCCGAATAAAAACTGTCACGGCGCAGATAATCCAGACGATCAACATCTACTTGACTACTAATGAGTTCGGTTAAAAACTTTTTATGATATTGTCCTTTAAAAATAGTGATAGCTAATGATAATTGACCGTTAAATATCCGGTTTAATTCGTTCATAAAGGCCAATGAAATTTGTTCATGCGAAACATCAATTATACTATATTCCAAAGCATGCGAAAAAGGGCCGTGTCCAATATCATGTAACAAAATGGCTATGAGCGCCGCTTGTTCTTCTTCGTCCGTAATGGCAATATTTTTATATTTTAAAACATTGATGGCGGTTTGCATCAGATGCATGGCGCCTAGGGCATGATGAAACCGCGTATGATGGGCACCCGGATAAACCAAATATGATAGACCCATTTGAGAAATACGGCGTAAGCGCTGAAAATAGGGATGCTGAATGATGTCAAAAATCAAATCGTTAGGAATATCAATAAAGCCGTAAATAGGGTCGTTGATAATTTTGAGTTTGTTCATACTTTAAAATTTAAAATGATATGATATGGAAGGTATCATTTTGAATAGGGTTACACGATAAGCCTCTATGGTTTTGTTCTGTTCATCGTATTTAAATTTGACCATAAAGGTATTTTCATGTGCATAGGCATTATAAATAGAAAAATTCCAATAGGATTGCCATTTTCTTTTTATTTTTCGGCCGTCTGCCATTATATATTTTTCATTATGCCAGGTAAATGATAAATCCATACGGTGGTAATCGGGTAGCCGGTTGGCATTGCGATGCGAGAAAAACAGAATGACATGGGTGTCAATTTGGTAAGTGCCGGCAGGGTAGGTGATGGGGCGTCCCGAATAATACTGCCACATGGCGGAAATATTAGCGCGATCACTAATTTTATAATTTAAAAGCAGGTTAATATCATGTGGGCGGTCTACAGCGGCGGGATACCAGAGGCCTTCATTAATGTCGGGATGCTGTTTTTCTGATTTTGAATAGGTATAAGCCAAAGAGCCGGTCAGTTTACCGGTTTGTTTTTTGATTAAAAATTCAAGCCCGTAGGCACGGCCTTGTTCTTGTATCAAATCCCGTTCAATATCCGAGGCTAATGATAAAGCCGCCCCTATTTTATATTCGGTTACATTTTTAATATCTCTGTAATAACCGCCTATACTCAAATAAAAACTTTTGCCAAGCTGTTGGTGCAAAGCCAAATTATAAGCATCGGATTGTTGCGGTTTAAGATTGATGCTTGAGGGTAACCATAAATCGGTTGGGGTAGTGGTGCTGGCATCGTTGATTAAGTAGTGCAAAAACTGATAAGTTCTGTCATAACTCAATTTAACTGCTGTTTTTTCCCCCGGTTGCCAATTGACTGCCACCCGTGGGGCCAATTTGCTATAAGTTTTGACACGGTTCATAGCATCGGGAACTATGGTGTCTGTCACTTCGCCATAGCTGTTGTATTGATAAAAATCACCGGTGCCCAATTGACTGAAGTTAGACCAACGAAAGCCGTAGATCAATTTAAGTTTCGGATTTATTTTGTATTGATGTTGGGCATACAAATCTAATTCTGCTGCTTGTCTGTCGGGATATTCCGTGGCTTGTGCTTCGGCACGATTATTTTTAATATCCCCGGGTTTAATCATGTGATAGTAGGCGTCAATGCCAAAATTGACTTGGTTTTTAGCATTGATATAATAACTGAAATCCTGTTTTAAATTGGGACTTTCTATGGACATACCCAAGCGAAAATCGTAGTAATCTATATCAATAAAATCTTTTAGACTGATAAGGTAGTCATATTTGCTGTATATCAATTTGGTTTGGCTGACCCATTTTTGATTAAACCGGTGTTTGAGAGCAATGCTGCCGGCCATATTGCCGTAATCCATTTTAAAATCTTTATCCGGGCGGTAATCGTCGCGGCCGGTGTAAGCACTGATTTTTAATTGATTTTTTTCGGATAATTTAAAATTTAATTTTAGATTAAAATCATAAAATCCGGCTTTAACATCTTTAACCTCATCAATATTGAGCAGCGGTAACCATATATCACCGTATGATTTACGGGCAGATACTAAAAATGATGATTTGTTTTTGCTGATAGGCCCTTCGGCATATAATTGCGAAGCAATCAGCCCGAAACCACCGCCAAAATGGTAGTTTTCAATGTTGCCGGTTCGGGTATTGACTTCCAAAATTGAAGACAAACGGTTGCCGAATTTGGCCGGAATTGAACTTTTATAAAGTTTTAAATTTTTAATAATGTCAGGTGTAAACACCGAGAAAAAGCCCAAAATATGGGACGGATGATAAATAGGTGCTCCGTCTAACAAAATCAAATTTTGATCTTGACTGCCCCCATGTACCGAAAATCCGGCGCTGCCCTCACTGACCGCTTTGACGCCGGGCAAAACTTGAACGGCTTTAAGGACATCTAACTCGCCAAACAACATGGGTACTTGTTGTATTTGTTTGATACTTAAATGTTGCAGTCCTATCAGTTTTTTAATTTCTTTTTGAGAACTTTCCTTAACAGAAATTACTAATTGATTAAGCTCTGTATTTTGTGATTTTAAATGAATAACAATATATTTATTTTTTTGCATGTCAATAGGCATTTCTTTTTTTTGATAGCCCAAATAAGCAATAACTAATGTATGTTTGCCTTGTGGTATTTGTATTTCAAAATAACCTTTATCATCGGTTGTTGTGCCTAAATGCGGTTGGTTTTTGATAAAAATATTGACTGCTTCTAAGGGTTTGTTTTGGTTGTTCAAAATCAAACCTTTTAGATTAAACCGGTTTTGTGCCGGTAACAATTGAAATATAAACAGCACTATAATAAATAGTATTTTTTTCATTAGAATGATAATTGTGCTTCAAAAATAATAAATTAATTCGAGTTGTATCTTTTAACTATTTAAAGTGAGACAAATATGAAATAAATTTTATATTTGTTAAATGAATATTTATTAAAAAAATTGTTTATGAAAAATCTTTTGATGTTGTTATTCTTATTTATAAGTTCTTTTTTAACCGCCCAACAAGTGGAAGATGCTTGGGTTTATTTTTTGAACAAACCTCAGGCTAATACTTATTTGTCCAATCCTTTAAGCATGCTTTCGCAAAGAGCCTTAGATCGCAGAAGCCGTTTAAATATAAGTTTGGACGAAAAAGATGTGCCTATTGACCAAAGTTATATAGATCAGATTAAAAATACTGCCGGTATTACTTATAAGGCTAAGTCTAAGTGG
Source organism: Flavobacteriales bacterium (assembly GCA_027066995.1). Classification (GTDB taxonomy): domain Bacteria; phylum Bacteroidota; class Bacteroidia; order Flavobacteriales; family Flavobacteriaceae; genus WGBX01. Next base: position 2,582 of record JAMOMQ010000022.1, on the reverse strand, counting down.
CTCAATGCCGTTCATGTGCAAGGGACTCAGAATGATATTAGTTCATTGCTCGATTTATCTTTTGTAGATTATATTGAATTTGCCAATAAAAATATTGGCATTGTTACACCGGCTGTGCCTAAATACAGAGTTACTGTTGGTTCAGCTCAAACAAGAAGTAATTTTGACTATGGTGCCGGTTATAACCAAATACACATGTTAAACGGAGAAGTCATGCACCAACAAAATTTTACGGGTGCCGGTGTTTTACTTGCTGTAATTGATGCCGGTTTTCAAGACACTAATACGGCCAGTTTATTTCAGCATTTGTTTCAAGATAATAAAATTATAGATGTTTATAATTTTGTAGATAACAATACCGATGTCTATCAAAGAAGTATGCACGGCAGTGGTGTTTTGTCGACTATTGCCGCCAAAACTAATGGCACTCTGGTAGGGACAGCTCCCGATGTTAGTGTTGCTCTATATATTTCCGAAGATGTCAATCAAGAGATGCCTATAGAAGAAACTTATTGGGCAGAAGCAGCCGAACGGGCTGACAGTTTAGGAGTTGATGTTATCAATACATCATTGGGATACACAACTTTTGACCGGTCTGAGTATAATTATACCTTGGACGATTTAAACGGTGTTACTTCTTTTATCAGCAGGGCGGCCGAAATTGCCGTATCAAGAGGTATAAATGTGGTAGTCTCGGCCGGTAATTCTGGCGGTAATCCCAATTGGCCGAAAATAGGAATGCCCGGTGATGCCGAGCATGTGATTACCGTAGGTGCTGTTAATGCCAATGGTGATCGTGCATCATTCAGTTCTACCGGGCCCACGGCTGACGGACGTATCAAACCTGATGTTATGGCGCAAGGAGAAGGTGCTGCAGCTTATTGGTATGGCAGCATTCAAAATATTAACGGCACTTCATTTTCTTCGCCGATTACAGCCGGCATGGTTGCTTGTATGGTGCAAGCTTTTCCTAATAAAACGCCGGCACAAATCAAACAAGATTTGTTACAAATATCCGACCGGTTTAACAATCCGGATAATTATTACGGCTATGGCATTCCCAACTTTAGTTTATATGATACAACGACTTTAGATGAACAATATGCAAATGATTTTTATGTGTATCCTAATCCGGCCAAAAACATTTTATATACCGGCAGTAACGAACCTTTTGAGCTGTATGGTATGGACGGCAAACGTATTATGTATGGAAAAGCCCGGCAAAACCAAATAAATATCAGTGGCTTGTTGCCGGGAATTTATTACCTTTTATTTCCTAACAAAACTTTTAAAATTATTGTGGAATGAACAGGATAACCTCTTTGTTTAACATACAATATCCTATAATTCAAGGTGGTATGATCTGGGTCAGTGGCTGGCGGCTGGCAACGGCTGTTAGCAATGCCGGCGGTTTAGGATTAATTGGTGCCGGCAGTATGTATCCCAATGTATTGCGTGATCATATTCAAAAAGCCAAGCAACATACCGCTAAGCCTTTTGGAGTCAATGTGCCTTTGCTTTATGCCGATATTGAAGAAATTATCCAAATTATTATTGATGAAGGAGTCAAAATTGTATTTACTTCTGCCGGTAATCCTAAAAAGTGGACAGGTTTATTAAAACAACATGGCATTACGGTGGTACATGTGGTCAGTAGTGTAAAATTTGCCCTTAAAGCCCAAGATGCCGGGGTTGATGCCATAGTTGCCGAAGGTTTTGAAGCCGGCGGACATAATGGACGCGAAGAAACCACAACGCTTGCTTTGATTCCCGCAGTTAGAAAAGCTATAGCTATTCCTTTGATTGCTGCAGGCGGGATAGCTACCGGCAAACAAATGTTGGCAACTATGGTTCTGGGGGCTGATGGCGTGCAAATCGGCAGCCGGTTTGTGGCTACGGAAGAATCGTCGGCACATATCAATTTTAAAAAAGCAGTGTTGGAAACCGGTGATGGTGATACAGCCTTGACTTTAAAAGAACTGGCACCCGTCCGGTTGATTAAAAATAAGTTTTACGAAAAACTGCAAGCTCTTTACCGTGAATGTCCTACAGAAGAACAACTCAAACAACTCTTGGGACGCGGACGTGCCAAACGCGGTATGTTTGAAGGCGATTTGGAAGAAGGTGAATTGGAAATAGGGCAAGTGGCTGCTTTGATTGACGAAATCAAACCTGCAGGCAAAGTGGTGGAAGAAATGGTTCAAGAGTATTGGAATGAATTGGAAGAGTTGCAACGTAATCCCAAATACAAGTTCTAATAACCCAAAAGGTGCCGTGCATGTTGCAATGCCGAGTCTGAAGGGGATTTACCTTCAAGCATTTCGGCTATCTCATAGATGCGCTCTTCGGTATTGAGTTGCTTGACCTGCGTGCTAATGCCTTGATGATCGGTTTTATATACTTTAAAATGTGCGTTGCCTTTAACGGCAATTTGCGGAAGGTGCGTGATGACAATCACTTGCATGTTTTGTGATAATTTTTGTAACACTTCTGCCATGTTTTGGGCGACTTCACCCGAAATACCGGTATCTATTTCGTCAAAAATAATAGTCGGTAGTTTTTTATATTTGGACAATACGGTT
>JAMOMQ010000021.1 GCA_027066995.1 Flavobacteriales bacterium | reverse complement strand
GAAATTTTAAGCTTTTATGTGAAAAATCATGCATTTCTTATCGAACACCCGATTGTATTATATTGAAATTCAACATTTAAGCGTTTTTCAGCAAGCCCTAAATTAATCCAATATTTAGTTTCTTTTTTACTTACTCTGCGTCAAAAATACTCGCTCGTAGCTACTGCTACTACTGCGTTTTTTTTCTTGATTAAATAAAAAATAGTCCAATATATTTTTGACCATCCTATATATGTATTTGGTATTATCGTTTGGATATTGGTATAAAAAATAGTATTTTCGTCACCATATAATCTCTTAAAGAATTATGTTTAAAAAAATATTTACAAAACAAAAAAAGGAAAGTTTGGACAAAGGGCTGGAAAAAACCAAAACCAGTTTTTTTTCTAAACTATCAAAGGCTGTCGCAGGAAAATCAAAAGTAGATGATGAAGTATTGGACAATCTGGAAGAAGTATTGATTACCTCTGATGTGGGGGTAGATACGACGCTTAAAATCATAGATCGTATTGAAAAACGCGTGGCCAAAGATAAATATTTGGGCACTGCCGAACTCAATAAAATTTTGCGCGAAGAAATTGCCGGCCTTTTAGCCGAAAATGAGAGTTCAAATGCCCTCAAATATTCACCCGAAACGACCAAACCTTATGTCGTTATGGTGGTTGGGGTCAACGGTGTAGGCAAAACCACTACCATAGGAAAGCTGGCTCACAAATATAAAAATGAAGGCAAAAAAGTGGTGTTGGGTGCTGCCGATACTTTTAGAGCAGCTGCCATTGACCAATTACAAATATGGGCAGACCGCGTCGGTATTCCCATAGTCAAACAAAAAATGGGCAGTGATCCGGCTTCTGTTGTTTTTGACACTTTACAATCTGCCGTGGCAAATAATGCCGATATTGTATTGATAGACACCGCCGGACGTTTGCATAACAAAATTAACTTAATGAATGAATTGAGTAAGATTAAAAAAGTTATGCAAAAAATTGTTCCTGAAGCCCCTCACGAAATTCTTTTGGTTTTAGACGGTTCCACAGGTCAAAATGCTTTTGAGCAAGCCAAACAATTTACCAAAGCCACCGAGGTAAATGCACTTGCCGTAACCAAATTGGACGGGACTGCCAAAGGTGGAGTGGTGATTGGTATTTCCGATCAATTTCAAATACCGGTTAAATATATAGGAGTCGGAGAAAAAATAGAAGATTTACAAGAATTTGATAAAAATGAGTTTGTAGACTCGTTTTTTAAACAATAATTGACGTGCATAAAATTATTTTTCATATTTTTAGGCGTTTTTTACATTTTAAGTAAATTTTATAAACTTACAGCATCTAATGAAATCATATATGAAGAAAACATTTTTTATTTTCCTGCTCTCTATTTTGATAATTCCCAAAGCTTTAAAAGCGCAGGAAGGCATCCCCATCTATCACGATTATTTGTCTGACAATCTTTATTTATTGCATCCATCAATGGCAGGCGCCAGCTCTTGTGCCAAAATACGTCTGACCGGCCGTATGCAATGGTTTGATATCGCGGATAATCCCTCATTACAGACTTTTAGCTTTAACACTCATTTGGGACAAGAAGGTGCAAACGGTATAGGCATAATCATATTTAACGACCGAAATGGCTATCACTCTCAAAAAGGTTTGCAACTGGCCTATGCCCATCATATTAATATGGGTAATGGAGCTTATGTCAACAAATTATCATTCGGATTGGCCGGCACCTTGGTGCAAAACCAGTTGGATGAAACCAGTTTTGACCCCAACAGATATGACCCCATAATTGCCGGAATTGTTCAAAGCGAAATGTATTACAATCTTGATTTTGGTTTATCTTACCATTTAAAAGGATTTTTCTTTAATGCCACACTCAAGAACGCCTTATTGGCCAACCGTGATTTATATTCAAAATTTGAAATAACCAATTTGAGAAATTATGTTGTTTCCACCGGTGTCTATGCCGGTAACGGCAATGTGCATTTTGAACCCTCTATTTTATTTCAATATAAAGAATTCAGCGAACAAATGATTACCGATGCCAACTTAAAATTTTATTTTGACTTGTCAGATGACAACATGGTTTACATCGGTGCATCTTACCGTAGAGATTGGCAAGACGATTATTTAGGCAATATTTATCATAACATCACGCCTATTGCCGGTGCTAAAATTAAAAACTTTACCATTGCCTATAATTATACTTATGACTTGAGCGATACACCTTTTAGCAACAGTGGTTTTCACCAAGTTACTCTAGGGTATAACTTTAATTGTAGAAAACAATTGGTCAAAATGGGCTGTCCCGAGATTTTTTAATCCGTTTTTACAACGCATTAAACATTGGCTGGCTTTTTGTTATACTTTGATTAATCCGTGGACTATCCGGCTTAATCAATCTCTTCATAATCGATAAATTCGCCGGTGTCTTTATCAGATTTTGACGGCTTTTCATCAGGCTTTTTTTCAATGTAAGTTTCGCCTTCTTTGGTTTTGGGACGTTCTTTGTAGTAAGGATTATTAAACTGGTTTTCAAAATTTTTAGAAGCCTTTTCCATCATTTTGCGTGCCATTATTGGAGCCAAAAGTCGCATAATGAGTTTAAAAATATAGTAAAAAATAATGATATAGATGATTGTTCTTAAAATACCCATGATTTAAATAATTTGTATTACAAAGATAAGTTATATTCATAAAACTTGTATAAGTTTTTAGCTTTGTTTAACTTTAGGCTTTATAATCCGTTTATGTATTTAAAAGAACTTAAACTCTATAATTTTAAAAATTTTGGAGAAAGACACTTCCATTTCGACCAAAAAATCAATTGTTTTGTCGGAGCCAACGGTGTAGGCAAAACCAATATTTTAGATGCCATATATTTTTTATCCTTAGGTAAATCTTATTTCAATAACAATGTGCGACAAATTATCAAGTTTGAAGAACAGGCCTTTGGTATAACCGGCATATTCAATATCCAAGACAAAACCGAAACCATACAAATCAGTTATCAAATTGACAAAAAAAAAATAATAAAACGCAATAATAAAACCTATGACCGTTTGACAGATCATATCGGGTTGATACCCTTGGTTATGATATCACCTTATGACCGTGACTTGATTTCGGAACACGGCGAAACCCGTCGCAAATTTGTAGACCGGATTATATCTCAAGCCGACAGCCAATATTTAAGCAGCTTGATAGGTTACCAAAAAATATTGACACAACGCAACCGGCTTTTAAAATATTTTGCCGCCAATCATAGATTTGATAAAGATACCTTGGATATATATAACCGGCAATTGCATCAATACGGACAAGTCATCTATAACAAACGACAAGATTTTATCAAAGATTTTTCTAAAAATTTAAAAGAAAAATATACCATTTTATCACAGGGGAAAGAACAAGTCGGCATCAATTATCATTCGGAATTAAGCAACAAACCCTTATTGAATTTATTGGAAGAAAACATCCAAAAAGACCGCCTCTTACAACACACTTCCAAAGGCATACACCGCGACGATTTTTTGTTTGAAATTAATGATAAGCCCATACGAAAATTTGGCAGCCAAGGGCAACAAAAATCTTTTTTGATTGCATTGCGACTGGCCGAATTTGAATTTTTAAAGAAAAAATCACAACAAATACCCATCTTATTGTTTGATGATATTTTTGACAAATTGGACGAAAGCCGCGTAGAACAGATTGTCAAAATGGTTAATGACAAAACTTTCGGACAAATATTTATTTCGGATACCCACCCTGAAAGAACAGAAAATTTGGTCAAAAAAATTCATCAGAGTTATACTATTTTTCAATTATAGCATTTACAATTTATTGTTCTTTTTTAAAAAAATAATTAAATTTGAATGTTAATTTAAAATTTACAACAATGAAAAAACTAACTTTAACAGTCTTATTGGTAGTATTGATAGGATTAACTGCCAATGCACAATTTAAATTTGGGGTTCAAGCCGGTCTCAATGGCACATCAGTAACAACTCATTACGGGAAAGATATTGATAGGGATTCTAAATATCCTGTTAAAACCAAATTTGGTTTTAATTTTGG
>JAMOMQ010000020.1 GCA_027066995.1 Flavobacteriales bacterium | reverse complement strand
AAATTTATACCAATTTTATTATTATACGTAACTAAAAAATATTGTATTTTTGTTTTGATTAAAAAATTACTATGAAAAACCGATATGGAATTATTATGGCAGGAGGCATCGGCAGTCGTTTTTGGCCGGAGAGCACGGCGGAAATGCCTAAGCAGTTTTTAGATTTATTGGGAACCGGCCAATCTTTTTTACAGCAAACATTTGAACGATTAAAAAAGTTGATGCCGGCCGGACAAATTTTTATTTTGACCAATGAACGCTACCGGGATATAATCAAACGGCAACTGCCCGAAATCAATGATAATCAAATTATAGCCGAACCGGTTATGCGTAATACAGCGCCGGCTGTGTTGTATGCCGCTAAAAAAATATACCAAATGAATCCGGATGCCAATATGCTTATAGCGCCTTCCGATCATTATATTGCCAATGAACCTCAGTTTGTAGATAATGTCAATACGGCTTTTAATGCAACGGCACATCAAGACATATTGATGACGCTTGGTATTGTGCCGCACAGCCCCAATACCGGCTATGGTTATATCAAGTATGATAAAGATACAACATCTATCATTAAAAAGGTATTACAATTTACCGAAAAACCCAATTTGGAAACCGCCAAAAGATTTTTGACACAAGGTAATTATCTATGGAATGCCGGTATATTTATTTGGTCGGCCGATAGTATTTTAAAAGCTTTTCAAACATTATTGCCCGGTATGTATGACAAAATGTCTGTAAATGATAGCGTTTATAATACAGTAGAAGAGCAGTCATTTATACAAAAGGTTTTTCCGCAATTGGAAAACATTTCCATAGATTACGGTATATTGGAAAAAGCGAATAATGTATTTGTGTTGCCGGCCACTTTTGTGTGGAACGATCTGGGCGCTTGGAATGCTATTTACGAGCAAGTGAAGCAGGATGATAGAGAAAATGTGATCATACATTCACGTGTTTTGGCAGATAACAGTAAACATAATTTGATTAAAACCGCACAAAAAAAAGTGGTTTTAAAAGATATAAACGACTATATTGTAGTTGATACAGCGGATACTTTAATGATTATACCGCGTAAAGATGACCAAAAAGTTAAAGAATATGCTCATTTTTTTGAAAAAAATAAATAACCAATTAAAATAAAATATATATGAAACGACAATGGCAAACTATAAAGAAATACGAAGATATTTTGTTTGAATATTATGAAGGTATTGCAAAAATTACCATCAATCGCCCGCAAGTATATAATGCATTTAGACCCAAAACCAATGACGAAATATTGGATGCTTTGGAAATAGCCCATAAAAATCAAGATATAGATGTAGTGGTATTGACCGGTGCCGGAGACAAAGCTTTTTGCAGTGGCGGCGACCAAAATGTTAAAGGCAAAGGCGGTTATATAGGTGATGACGGCGTGCCGCGATTAAATGTGCTCGATGTTCATAAAAAAATCAGGTCTATTCCCAAGCCGGTTATTGCCATGGTCAACGGTTATGCCATAGGTGGCGGTCATGTATTGCATGTAGTATGTGATTTGACCATAGCCAGTGAAAATGCCCGTTTTGGACAAACCGGCCCCAAAGTAGGTAGTTTTGACGGTGGTTTCGGCTCTTCTTATTTGGCGCGACATGTAGGACAAAAAAAAGCTCGCGAAATATGGTTCCTTTGTGACCAATATACTGCCAAAGAAGCCGAACAAATGGGTATGGTTAATAAAGTAGTGCCTTTAGAACAATTAGAAGATACTACCGTAGAGTGGTGCCAAAAAATACAAGAAAAAAGCCCCATGGCCATTCGTATGATTAAACGGGCCATGAATGCCGAATTGGACGGACAACGCGGGTTAATGGAGTTTGCCGGTGATGCTACCTTGATGTTTTATTTAATGGAAGAAGCTCAAGAAGGAAAAAATGCATTTTTAGAAAAAAGAAAGCCCAATTTTAAACAATTTCCTAAATTCCCCTAGAAAATCATTGTGTTGTTTGTTTTGCCGAAATTGTCGGACAACCCGGATGGCTCGGTTTGATAGCTGTGTTTCTGACTTTTATTCCTTACATTGGTGCATTATTAGCATCGGTTATCTTTTTCTATTTATATTATCTTTTGGCCAAAGCTTTTGGTAAATATATTTTATTTGCCTTAGGCTTATTTTTCCTAGGTTTTATTTTCTTACCTATTTTGGCTTTTGGTGATGCTAAATATACCAAGCCGCAAAAAAATGAATTGATAGAAAATGAATAAAGATTTTGGTTTAATTAAATAAAGGTAGTTTCAATACTGAAAATATTTGTCATAAGGCTGTCTCAAAAGTGTGAATTATCTGTCATTCTGAATCCAGTGAGGAATCTAATGCTTGATTATCAACAACTTATTGTTTTAATGAATTTTATGCTCCTTTATGAGAACACTTTTGAGTCAGCCTTATCTTATAATTGGTAATTTTTGTTAATATATCGAAACGGAAGCTTTTGAGACTACCTTTAATATTAAATATATTTAGAAAGATAATAACCCAAACCTACTGCAAACAATCCTACAATTAAAGTAGTAAAAAAATAAGATAAAAATAAAAGAAATTTTCCTTGTTGTAGCATTACCATATTTTCAAAAGCAAAGGATGAGAAAGTCGTAAAGCCGCCTAAAAATCCGGCAATTAACAAGGCCTGATATTCATGATTTAAGTTAAGTGTCCTTAAATTATACCCGGCCAATATTCCTATTAAAAAACTTCCCATTATATTGACAAAAAAGGTGCCGAAAGGGGTTAAAAAATCATTTCTGTTGAGTAAAATACCTATCACATAACGAAAAGCACTACCCAAACCGCCACCGGCAAAAACTAATAATATTCGTGTCATCATTGTATATCCATTGTTTCGGGTTTCACTTCAATAGTCGGAATGTAAATATAGGTAATCCAGTCGGCAGGATTTAAAGATTTGGTATGTCCCACGGCATAGATTTCAAACGGCTCGCGTGAGGTGTCCACAATCATAAAATCTTTAGATTTAATATAATTATAAGCGTTATCCCAAGCTTCGCGAAGGTATTTATAATCACCTTGATATTTTACTTTTAAATAATGGCCGCCCGAAGTTTGACCGGTCAAAATATCTCCGGTATTAGTTTCTACTTTTTCTTTGGTTGGCACAGCTGCCGAAAAGATAACCGAATTATTGGCTTCATCCCATTTATTATAAACAACAAAGGGTTTGCCATTCATTTCCACTTTGTTTTTGATTGCATAAATAATAACTTCGGGCAAAAGTTTGTCCATATATTTACCTAAGCTGTCTATTTTACAACTGGCGGTTTTATACAGGTAATAGGTGGGGCTTAAATCAACAGGTTTTAATATGATGGTTTCGTGCTTAGCCATATCATGGTGAACAGATTTGTCAATCAATTCTAATCCGCGCACCATATCAGGTCCTAACATATCATTTATTTGGTCGGCAAAAAAACGTTTCATAAAGGGTAATGCTCCCGAAATAGTCCATTTGACTTTAACCCCTTTTTCGGTAGGGGTAATTTGCCAACGGTATTCGTGTATTTCATCATTTGATGATAAGCTCTGAACTACTAAGGTGTCTGGGGCCAAAGTTAAATTGGTTATTTTCTTTCGTTGTCCGTCTATATCGGTAAATCTGAAATAATCTCCTTCTTTATTGGTGCTGCCGGGGTATTCAAATTTTATGGTGCTGTCCTTTTCTTTCCAAGGTGCCCATCTGTCCCAATTTTTTAAATCGGCAATTTGTAAATATATCAAATCGGCCGGCGCATTGATTTGCCGTTCTCTGCTGACAGAAAATTCACTGTCGAGTGATAAAAAATAACCTCCCAAAGCAACTATAATAATCAATACAAATAACAGAAAATATTTAAGTTTTCTAATCATAATCAAATTTTTTGCAAAGGTATTATTTTTTATGACGATTAAATAATAATATCGTTATAAGTTGTCAATGAGATACTGAATAGCCGTTTGGTAACCTTTTAACCCTTGTCCCATAATAGTATGCAGTGCCACCGGAGTGATAAATGAATGTTGCCGGAAGTTTTCCCGTTGTTTGATGTCCGAGATATGAACCTCTACTACCGGAATTGTTATAGCTTTGATGCTATCGGCAATGGCGATGGAGGTATGGGTATAAGCCGCCGGATTGAGCACTACGGCATCATATTCACCATCTGCTTCTTGTAATTTGTCAATAATAGCACCTTCATGATTGGTTTGGTAACAATCTATCTGATGGTTTTTAAAGTGTTGTTTTAGAGATTGGTAATAATCTGAAAAAGATTGCCTGCCATATATGTCAGGTTCTCTTTTTCCCAGTAAATTGAGATTGGGCCCGTTGATAATCAGTATTTTCATTAGTGTATTGGTTTATAATGGCAGATTTTTTCGACTGAATAATATTTTGCGATATAATAAAATTAATGTCAGCAAATATAATAAATAGGTAAAGAAGTAGGCCATAACTACGCCTTGTAATTCATACCGGGGCATTAGTAATTTGGTTAAAATATAAAAGACAATCCAAAAACCGATTTCGGTCAAAATATATTTTACAATGTGTGCCCGTGCTAACATTAAAAAGGCTATGGTGAGGGAGATAATACGGATAATATCACCGGCCAGTTGCCATTTGAACAATTGCTGCATAGGCAAATATTCTTTTGAAAAAAAGATGATAATAGCCCAGTATCTGAAGATATATAACAAAATAACACCGGCTAAAAATAATGGAAAAATTTGTTTGAAAAACTTTTTTAATTCTATTTTATACTCGGTATTGGTTCGTATTTTGGCCAACTGCGGATAATAATACAGGCTGAAAATAGGGGTGATAAATGCCAGTGCCAAACCGGATATTTTTTTGACGCCGTCCCAATAACCGGCGTGTTCACCTTGGTCTTGCGGATAAAAATGAAAAATTTGGTTTCGAATCAATATGCTGAATAACGGAATAACCACAGCCGTTACCAAAGCCATAATTATGTAATTGTAGAGTCGTTTATAATGAGCATTTTTAGAATCTTTAAGTGAAAATTTTAAAACTTCGACCATGTCGGCTCTGATAAAAAACAAACTGGCGATAAAGCTAATCAATTGGCTAATCATAATCAAAAGCAAAGCCCCGAAAATATGGTAGTGCATAATCAAAAACACAGCAACTATGGCACTGGCAATATTGCTAATAATGTTGATATACGTGATTTTCTTGTATTTTTGAAATCCGTTTAATACCGCCATAAAAATAATATTGACCGATAAAATGGGAATTAAAGCACCTGTCAAGACAATAAGCAAACTAAAATCATGGCTGCCAAAAAGTTTCCGGTTGATATATCCCGAAAAAATAATGATAAGCACCCCGGCTATAATTGAGGTGGACAAAACAATTTTGTAGGTAGAAGCTAAAAATGACGATAGTTGTTTGCGGTTGTTTTGGTATTTGGCGGCATATTTGGTTACCCCTTCGCTGATACCGAGGGTGGCAAAGCCTTGGGCTGTTTGCAAAAAATTACGAAATTGTTCGGTGAGCCCCGTGCCTTCAGGGCCTATATAAATGGCTATGACTTTGTTAATAACCCATCCGCTGACTACACGGGCAAAAACAGCAAATGCGTTAAAAAACGAAATTTTTAACCATATATTTTTGACGACAATTTTCTTTATTTTATTCAAAACGGTTTATTTTTTCAATAATATAATCCTGTTCTTGTGTCGTTAAATTTTCTCTAATAGGCAAACTTAATATTTCTTTATGTATTTTTTCGGTTACCGGTAAAGAGATATCATGCCATTCACTATAAGCTTCTTGTTTATGAGGCGGCACAGGGTAGTGGATAATAGTTTCAATACCTTGTGCGGCCAAATATTTTTTTAAACGGTCTCTTTTCGGCGTTCTCACCACAAACTGATGAAAAACATGTGAGTCTTCATGTGTATAATATGGTAATGTAATTTGCTTATTGTCAATGTTTTGTATATATTTCAAAGCCAATGCACGTCGTTTTTGATTAATGCTATCCAAATAAGGCAATTTGACATTTAAAAATGCCGCTTGTATTTCGTCCAATCGAGAATTAAAACCTTTATAACGGCTAACATATTTTTGTTTTTGTCCGTAGTTTTTGAGCAGGCGGATGGTATCGGCCAAAACCGGATCGTTTGTGGTTACCATACCACCGTCTCCCAAAGCGCCTAAATTTTTGGTCGGATAAAAACTAAAAGCCGCCGCATGACCCAGGCGGCCGGTTTTTTGTCCTTGGTATTGGGCTCCATGCGCTTGGGCGGCATCTTCTATAAGCAACAAATTATGTTTGTTTGTTAGGGCGGACAAGGCTTCCCAATCGCTGACCAGTCCATATAAATGCACGGCTAATACGGCTTTGGTTTTGCGGGTGATATATTTTTCGACAGTGTCTGCCTTTAAATTATAGGTGTTGATATCCGGCTCTACCAATACAGGTTTTAATCCGGCTTGTGAAATAGCCAAAATACTGGCAATATAGGTATTGGCAGGCACCACAACTTCGTCTCCTTGTGAGAGGTGCCCCATAATTTTGTAAGCTTCAAAAATCAAACGGATGGCATCCAGTCCGTTACCTACACCTACAGCTTGTGATATATTGCAATAAGAAGCAAAGGCATTTTCAAAAATTTTGGTTTCTTGCCCTTGAATATAGTAGCCGGATTGTAAAAAGCTGTCAAACTTTTGTTTAAAAGCAGGTTCGTAATCTTGATTGAGTAATTTTAAATCTAAAAATTTAATCATTGCAAAGTGGTGTTTAACAACTTATAATTATCAAGTTTGACATCATAAATATATTGATTTAAGATTTTACAACCAAAACTTTCTTTCCAATAGGACAAGCCGGCATTAAGATTTTGATCTCCGGTAGCAGAACTGCCGAAACTGATATGGGTATATTCGTTTTTATAGCGTTCTATAATGTCAAAAATCAACAGGTCTATAGCTGATTTGTCATGGTGCGGATGTGCGTTAATGTATTGAAAATGAACAACATTATTAATGATGTAAACCAATGCACCTCCCAGAAGTTGCGAGCGGTCAAAAATGGTAAAGAGTTTGATTTGTTCCGGAAATCTTTGCATCAATAATTGTATTTCATCCAAGCTGTGCACAGGCTTGCTTTGGTAGGTTTCTTTTAAGTTTTGTGTTACAATTTGCCAATATGCTTCTATATAATGTGCATCATCTTTGATAGTCAGGTTTAGTTTTTTTAAGCGTTTTAAGTTTTTTTTGCGGTCTTTGTTCAGTATAAAATTATGGGTATGTAATACAAAAAAAGGTTTAATTTCAACCGGTATTCCTTTCATTTTATGATATAAATATAAGGTAGATTCATTAGGTTGATTATGAAAGAAAACCGGAATACTTTTGATACGAAAAGAATTAAGATCATTATCTAACATAAATGCCATACTGGCCGACATAATATCGATTTGATGTGCTATACGTAATTTTTTGTCAAAAATGAAGTCGCTGTAAGTCAATCCGTTATGTGCTATTATGTGCAAGCCTTGACGATGCGCCGGCAATACGGCAACCGGTATTTGATCCTTGTAAACGAGCAGTGAAAAATCTTCAAATCGTGTGGCATGATATTCCATATAGGCACGCCGGTGCATAAAAGTGCCTTTATCACTTCGGGCAATAACATCGTCCCAATGCGATTGCATATTATGATGGTATCTGGTAATTTTAAAACTCATTGTTGTATTAAAAAACGTTGAAAATCCCGACTTATTACACCGGAATTTTGTTTATATAATTCTTTTAATTCTTGTGTTAATAATTTGATAATTTCTTCAACATCATAGTTTTTTCTTGTTAATAATGACATTGAAGTAGCTTGTGGCAAATGCTCAAACCGTTTTTGATTAACATTTATCCCGATACCGATAATACTTTGTTTCCAATTTTGCCCCGCAATAATATTTTCGATTAAGATACCGGCTATTTTTTTTTCGTCTGCCATTATGTCGTTCGGTAGTTTTATTTTTAGGTCCGGTATGTTAAATTTTTGCAAAACTTTTACTATGGCTACAGCTACCATTTGATTCAAATGTGCTTGTTGCGAAACCGCTAATCCGGGTTTTAAAAAATAACTGATTAAAACATTTTTGCAACAGTCTGATTGCCAAGTGTTTGTTCTTTGTCCGCGACCTCCGGTTTGCCAGTCGGTATAGATATAAAAAAAGTCGGGCAAACTTTGTATTTTGCCGTAACTTTTTAAGAAATCATTCGTCGATGTAATGGTATCAAATTTGATGTAATTCATATCAAATAAATAACTTATTTTTGCAATAAGAATAAATACGAATATATGACAAAAACCGTAAATACAGATGTATTAATCAATAAAATTATTGAAGGTATTGAAGAGGTCAAAGGACAACATACTACAATAATCGATATGCGCGGTATTGAAAATGCCGTTGCCAAATATTTTATCATTGCCGATGGCACTTCCAATACCCAAGTAAATGCCATAGCCGATTCCATAAAAAAAACAGTCAGCAAAACTTTGCATCAAAAACCTTGGCACGTTGAGGGCGAGGACAATTCAGAATGGATATTGATGGATTATGTCGATGTGGTAGCCCATATCATGCAGAAGCCGGTGCGCGAGTATTATAATTTGGAAGAGCTTTGGGGCGATGCCAAAATTATGCAATTAAAAAACGAACAATAAAAAGATTATGAGCCTATGAGCAATCAAAAGAATAAAAATAAACCTACTCAAAATAAAACCAACGGCAAATCACCCTTTAAATTTAATATGTTTTGGGTGTATATGATTATTACAGCCGTCATTTTTAGTGTAATGCTCAACAGTAACCAATCCGGTGAAGATAAAATATTGAGTTACAACAAGTTTGAAGACATGTTAGAGCATGGTAAAATTAAAGAGGTTGTGATAGAAAATCGTCGTCTTGCCAATGTGTTTGTGACCGATAAAGCCAAAAAAGATGATAAAGCCAAACCGGTCAATAAAGGTTTTTTTGCATCACCGACCACTCCCGATTATATATTGGAAATAGGAGATTTAAAACTTTTTCAACAAAAATTAGATGCTGCAAAGGCTAAAGGCATACCCGTGGAATACCGTTTTAAAACAACCACCGATTATTTGATGGGCTTTTTAATGAATATATTACCGTGGGTATTGATTATCGGATTTTGGTTATACATGATGCGCCGTATGTCCGGTGGCGGTGCCGGTGGTAGTGGTGGTGGCGGCGGTATTTTCAGTATTGGAAAGTCGCGTGCCGAATTATATGATGCCAAAAAACAAGAAAAAACCACTTTTAAAGATGTTGCAGGATTGGAAGGTGCCAAAGAAGAGGTCAAAGAAATAGTTGATTTTTTAAAAAATACCGAAAAATATACCAAATTAGGAGGCAAAATTCCCAAAGGTGTGTTATTGGTAGGCCCTCCCGGAACAGGTAAAACACTTTTGGCCAAGGCCGTTGCCGGTGAGGCCAAAGTGCCGTTTTTCTCTTTGTCGGGGTCCGATTTTGTCGAAATGTTTGTAGGTGTAGGTGCTTCGCGTGTGCGTGATTTGTTTAAAAAAGCCAAAGAAAAATCGCCGTCTATTATTTTTATTGACGAGATCGATGCTATTGGACGTGCCCGTGGAAAAAACAACTTTACCGGAA
The DNA here is from genome assembly GCA_027066995.1 of Flavobacteriales bacterium. Classification (GTDB taxonomy): domain Bacteria; phylum Bacteroidota; class Bacteroidia; order Flavobacteriales; family Flavobacteriaceae; genus WGBX01. Next base: position 8,597 of record JAMOMQ010000020.1, on the reverse strand, counting down.
GTAATGACGAACGCGAAAATACACTTAACCAATTATTGACCGAAATGGACGGTTTTGGTAGCAAAGATAATGTTATAGTCATTGGTGCTACCAATCGTGCCGATGTGTTGGATAAGGCGCTTTTGCGTGCCGGACGTTTTGACCGGCAAATTTTTGTCGATTTACCCGATTTAAACGAACGTAAAGAGATATTTGAAGTGCATTTAAAACCGCTGAAATTATCTGACGATGTCGATGTAGACTTTTTGGCAAAGCAAACACCCGGATTTTCCGGTGCCGATATTGCCAATGTCTGTAATGAAGCCGCTTTGATTGCTGCCCGTAAAGGCAAAGAACAAGTTGAAAAGCAAGACTTTTTAGATGCTGTGGATAGAATTATTGGCGGTTTGGAAAAGAAAAACAAAGTTATCAAACCCGAAGAAAAGAAACGTGTTGCACATCACGAAGCCGGACATGCTACTGCCAGTTGGTTGTTAGAGCATGCGCATCCGTTGGTTAAAGTGACCATTGTGCCCAGAGGACAATCTTTAGGGGCGGCCTGGTATTTGCCGGAGGAACGGGTTTTGGTCGAAAAAGAACATATGCTGGACGAAATGGCGGCAACTTTGGCCGGCCGTGCTGCTGAGGAAGTAATATTTGGAAATATTTCAACCGGCGCTTTAAACGATTTGGAAAAAGTAACCAAACAAGCCCGTGCCATGGTGACCGTTTATGGTTTAAATGACCGTATCGGCAATTTGACATATTATGATTCTTCGGGGCAAGAATATGGATTTACAAAACCTTATAGCGAAAAAACAGCTGAAATTATTGATGAAGAAATTTCAAAATTAATAGAAGAACAATATCAGCGTGTGAAAGATTTGTTGGCTAAAAATAAAGATAAATTGGTCAAATTAGCCCAAAGATTATTGGAAAAAGAAGTTATTTTTAAAGAAGATTTGGAAGAAATATTGGGCAAGCGGCCTTTTGCTGATCATACTCATGATGAAACTCAAGCAAAACCTCAGCCCGAATCCGAAAAACAAAATAATGCAAACGAAGAGGTTAAAGATGCCGGCCAACAGAAAAAAGAGGGAAAAGAATAGGTAATTTTTAACATTATAAAATAATAAGCTCGATCTTGATAAATTGTCGGGCTTATTTTTTATCTTTGTCATAAAATTTTAAGTATTTTATAAATATAATGGATTTTATTAAGCGTTTTTTTTCATCAAAGCCAAAAGCTTATGATAACATAAAGCAAGAGGGCAGTCCATCCGATATAGAGCATAAAACAATAGACGAACGCTTTGTTTATCAATTTATACAAAAAGGCGGTCATTTTTTTTACCCCGATGATATGGACGATTTTAAAAGTGAGCTTTTGAAATTGCTCAAATTTTTAAAAGCGGATAAATATTTGGTTTTAGAACGTGCTTATTGCCATTTTATGAACAAATTAGAGATTCCGGTTACTTCTGATTTTAATGAATCAAATGTCATGTTGGGCGGTTGTGAGTATTTGATAGCTGACGATGGTGCCATTATGACTACAGCCGCACATACTAAAACCTATCGCAATACGGAATTGCCGCAAACTCGTGTAATCATTGCCTTGTCTAACCAAATTACCACCAGTAAAACCCAAGCTTTAGTCGAAATTAATAATAAATATGATAAACCGCCTGCCAATATTCAAACAATCAGTATATTTGCAAAACCTAAAGATGATTTGTTAGGTGGCAGATGGTATGATACATATTTGTTTTTAATTGAAAATTGATATATGAATGAACTTGTAAAAAGAGCTTTTTTTGGCTTGATATATGTCCTGGTTGTTGTTTTTTCTTTACAAACTTATGGTGGCACGGTTGTTTTATTGGGACTTTTTATGATTTTGGGGCTCAAAGAATTTTCCGCTTTGGTTCATTTGAATTTTAAAACCGCCCTTTTGCCTGCTTTATTTCTTTATTTAACATCTTTTTTATACCATCATTCTTCAAATATTGAAGTCAAAACACAAAAAATAGCCTTAGGTTTTACTTTATTAGTGCTTTTTATTCCTTTTATTTATTTTATCTTAGGCAAACTGAACCAAACTGTATTGTCCAATTTATATCTGTCTATTTTTTATTTGGCTATTCCTTTCGCATTGGCTTTGGGTATGCCGGGGCAATTGTTATTGGCTATATTTATCATCATTTGGGCATCGGATAGTTTTGCCTATTTGGTGGGAAAATATCTGGGCAAACACAAATTGGCAGAAAAAATATCACCAAAAAAAACCATAGAGGGATTCATAGGTGGTTTGGCCGGTAGTTTGGTAACCGGCTATATTATTTATGTCTATACGGATTGGTTTCAAATGTTAAATTTAGGGCAATTTTTTATTTTAATATTTATTATTGTTATCTTTGGCACGCTGGGCGATTTGTTGGAATCACGCTTTAAACGCTTGGCAAATGTAAAAGATTCGGGACAGATTATACCCGGGCACGGTGGCATATTAGATCGTTTAGATAGTTTTATTTTTGCACTGCCGTTTGTTTACATTTTTTTACTAATTATCTAAATATATGCAATTACATAAAGAAGGATATAGAATTATTGCTTGGTCGTTTTTAGTTATTGTTATTGTCAATTATTTATTGCACACCCGCAACCATATATTTTGGCTTAATAGTATTTTTTCTATTGCCTCGCTCATTCTATTTATGTTAATTGTTTACTTTTTCAGATTTCCAAAACGACAAGTTCATGCCAAACCCAATGAAGTTATAGCGCCGGTAGATGGCAAAGTAGTGGTAATAGAAGAGGTTTTTGAGCCGGAATTTTTTAAAGACCAAAGATTACAGATTTCTATTTTTATGTCCCCTTTAAATGTTCATGCCACCAGATATCCTGTAGGTGGGAAGGTGATATATAGCAAATATTATAAAGGTAAACATTTGGTTGCCTGGCATCCCAAATCTTCCGAACTCAATGAACGCACCACCATTGTGGTTGATAATCCGGTTATAGGCCCGGTGATGTTCCGGCAAATTGCCGGTGCAGTGGCGCGCCGTATTGAAAATTATTCAAAAGTTGGAGATGTGGTTGAACAAGGAGCCGATGCCGGTTTTATTAAATTTGGTTCCAGAGTTGATGTATTCTTACCCTTAAATACGGAGGTTGATGTGGTAATAGGTGATAAGACCCGCGGTGGTGAAACCATTATTGCCGAAGTTATTATTGACAAATCCAAAGTGTAAAATCTACAGTCAAATCAAGCCATGTATTAACATTGCTAATTCTTTCTTTTTTCATAATTCCTTTTTTTTATTCTACAATTTAAAAAACATAATTTTTTATTCGATATTCTATAATTTTTACAGTGTTTAAATCGAATTATTGCATAACATGTATAATTATGGCACGTTATTTGAAAATAACATAATGAGCCGTTATATTAATTAAAAATTATATGTTATGAAAAGGTTAAGTTTATTATTATTTATGGCATTTTTGTTTACAAGTATGTATGCAAATGCAGAATGGAGACCCATGTGGCACAGCATGGAAGAACCTGTAAAGGTCAAGGTCAGACACATCAGTTTTTTTATCTTTCCTAACGGCGAATTTGATTTTAATGCTCATGGGCGCAGATATAGAGCTGCCGGATATATGGGTGTCAGAATTGATAGAGACCGCTACGGCAAAATAAGACGGGTAGGCAATGTGTATATTAACTATAACAGATACGGACAAGTCAGTCGTATAGGTAATGTATTTATCAAATATAACCGTCACGGATTGGTGGAGCGTATTGGACGTAAACGTATCAGATATAACCGTAGAGGGCATTATAGAATTTTTGGGTTTGATGAGCGTCCCGGATTTGTTTATCATGCAGGTATATCCTATGGGCCGTCATCCGGTTATTATGATACATGTGCCTCTTCAGTTTATACCTCTTCCGCCGGTATTGATTTTTATGACGGAGATTATGATAACGACACCTATGAAGATGATGATAACTATTATTACAGACAACCTTCAAAAAAGAAGCTTAAAACAAAAAAACGTATTAAAAATAGACGCCGTTAAAAATGAACAAGTTTAAAAAAAGCCACCTGTAAAGGGTGGCTTTTTTAAAAATGATAGGTTTTATATTAATAAGCGACTACTTTTTCAATCCAGAAAGCAATAAAACCGGCTAAAAATCCTAAAAAGGCCAGCCATGAAATCTTTTTCATATACCAGAAAAAATCAATCTTTTCCATACCCATAGCAGCAACACCGGCAGCAGAACCAATAATAAGAATGCTACCGCCTGTTCCGGCAGAGTATGCAATCATGTGCCAAATAATATGATCCATCGGATAGTCAAACATACCCATTGAAGCAGCGACTAAAGGCACGTTGTCAACTATGGCGGATAATATACCCAATAAGACGACTACTATTTCTACATTGGGTAAGGTTTGTTGCAAGACTTCGGCCATATAACGTAACGACCCCATTTCAACGCCGTTAATAGATCCATATACCAAAGATTCCAAAGCTCCTACGGCTAATAATATGCCGAGGAAAAACAAAATACTTGAAATTTCTATGCGAGATAAGGCTTTGTGAGCCGAATATAAATGTTTGCGTTCTTCAGTAAAGTTTTCTTCGGGATGAATATATTCGGAAACCAACCATACAATACCTAAGGATAGCATCATACCCAAATAAGGAGGCAAATGCGTTAAAGTTTTAAAAACCGGCACAAATAAAATCATGCCCAAACCCAAATACAACATGGTTTTGCTACTGAGTAATTTTTCAGCTTCTTCCAAACCGGCTTCTTCTTTTTCTCCTTTTACCGTGCCGTTAAACACAGGTAAGAATGAAGCAATACCAAAAGGAAGGGCAAAATTTAATACGGAAGGAATAAAAACATGTTCAATCAGTCCTGCAGCGGAAACCTTTTTGGCTATCCAGAGCATGGTGGTGGTAACATCGCCAATTGGTGACCAAGCGCCACCGGCATTGGCAGCAATTACAATAAGTCCGACATACCATAAACGTGTATTGCGGTCTTTGACCAATTTTCTAAGTAGTGTTACCAAAACAATGGTAGCGGTTAAATTGTCAATAACTGCAGATAAGAAGAACGCAATGGCGCCGATAATCCATAAAAGTTTGCGGCGACTGTTGGTTTTTACATAACTTTTTAAGATTTCAAAACCACGATGTAAATCAATGATTTCAACTATAGTCATGGCGCCTGTTAAGAATACCAATATTTCGGCAGTTTTACCCAAGTGATGCATGAGTGTGTTATGAAAACCTTCTTGAGCAGCTTCGCCACCTTTCAGGTAATTATAAACATGCCCTTCGGGGTCAATAATAGAAAACCAGCCTTCATGAAAACCAATGGCCAATAAAGCCCATAAAACGGCAGCAGTCAAAAGCGCAGGCACCGTTTTGTCCAATTTTAATTTATGTTCTGTGGCAATAGCAATATAGCCCAAAACAAAAAGCAGTATGATTAAGTTTGTCATAATTGAATTATTTTATTAAAAAATGCGTAACAAAAGTATAATAATTTTTGTATTAAAAAATACTATATGTCAGTTATTTTTAATTTTATTACAGCTTAATACCTAAATTTTGTACCCAATCATCATTAAATATGGTGCTTAAATATCTACTGCCCGAATCTGGAAATATGGTGACTATACGCACCGGTTTATTGGCAGATAAACCGGATAAAACTTTAAGAACACCATACATGGCAGCACCGCTGGAACCTCCCGCTAATATTGCTTCTTCTTTAGCCAATTTACGGGTGTATTTAAAAGCTTGTTCATTACTGACTTGAATCATGTCATCTATAATATCAAAATCGACACATTTGATCAGTTCTTCATCGCCTAAGCCTTCAATATAATATCTCGACGGTTTTATCAGTTTACCGGTTTTAAAAAAATCATAAAAAACAGAGCCTTGCGGGTCGATGCCTACAACTTTAATATCAGGGTCTTGTGTCTTGAGATAGCGTGCCACCCCCGATAAAGTGCCGCCTGTCCCAACACCTGCCACTATAAAATCTATCCTACCGTCCATTTGTTGCCAAATTTCGGGGCCTGTGGTTAAAAAATGCGCTTCATTATTGGCCAAATTGTTATGTTGATCCGGAAAATAATATTCGGGGTGTTGTTTAAGTACGGTATATACCTTTTTATTGTAGCTGTCGGGATGTTCGGGGGGTAAGGACGGGTCAACCAAAATCAAATCAACACCTACAGCACGTAGAGCATCCAGTTTTTCTTTGGCGGTAGAAGCCCGCACCACAATTTTACATTTCAGATTATTTTCTATGGCCATCATGGCCAATCCCATAGCGGTATTTCCCGACGAATTTTCTATAATGGTATCACCGGCTTTGAGACGGCCTTCGGCCATGGCTTTTTTTATCAAATGGCGGGCTATCCGGTCTTTGATAGAGCCCATAGGATTGGTAAACTCTATTTTGGCATATACTTCCGCTTGCGGATAATTTTTTGTTATTTTATTTAATTTTACCAATGGTGTCCAACCGGTAGCATCCGATAGTTGTTGGTAAACTCTAAGTGAATTGCTGTGTAGCGTAGGGGTTTGTTTTTCCTGCATTGTATATTTAAAATTTATGTCCTTTTAAAATTTCCGATTTATAATCTTGGTATTTTTGTTGTTCCGAAGGATACGACCGGGTTAATTTAACTTCTTTAATTGTTCTTTTATCCGGTTGATATTCAATGGTATATTCGTCAATAAAGCTGGCATTTCCCAATAGCATTACTGCTTTTTGTGCTTCAACTTCGGGATGACATTTTACCATGCCACCCGGTGTTAATATTTGTAGCCATTGATTTTGGAGGTTGGTATCTTTTTGTGCGGTAATTATAGACACAGCTGCCATAGCCGTGCCGCAAGCATTGGTAAGACCCACACCACGCTCGTAAGTCATCATACTAATGGTATTTGTATCTATAATTTTATAAAAACTGACATTATTACCTTGGGGAAATATCCGGCAGTTATTATTAACCTTTTGACCTGTTTTGACCAATTTGTCAATATCAAAATGTGTCACGGAAGCTGTTAAATGCGGATTGCCCATATTAAGGCTCGAAAATTTTAGACATGAATCCAATTCATCTATTTCAGTATCATAGAAAGTTGTGTCTTTATCAGATTGCTCAACCACCGGAATCTTAACACTATAACTATCTATGCCGGGAAATATATCTTCTTCTTTTCGGCCTTGTAAAATGCCACTCATAGTTTCAATATAAAACTGTTTCTTGCCGGTAATCAGATACAATTTTTTACCGATGCATCTAAAACCATTACCACACATTTCTGCTTCCGTGCCGTCTTTGTTAAAGATACGCATACGAGCATCAGCCGTTTGGCTCGGTAACAGATACAAAATACCGTCAATGGGTAGATAGGATAATTGCTCTATGGCATCTAAACAAAATGTTTGGTATTGGCTTTCGGTAAAATCAAGAGGTGTAGACAGGCCGTCGATTAATAAGAAATAGTTCTCTGAGCCGTGACAATGGGTAACTTTTAAGCTTTTATTGGTCATACTGCCGGATTAGTTTGGTTAGAAATTCAACTGTTTCATCACTGTCATTGGGGCATGATACAACTTGAAATGATTTCACTCCGTGTTTTTGTGCCAGTTCGGCGTATTCTATTTTTAATTCCAAGTCCGTTTCCGAATTGTCAATCATAAACGACAGAGGATAAACTATCACTTTTTCATCTTTGTAATCCGGTATAATGTCGTCCAAATATGGCTGTAACCAAGGACTGTTGCCAAAACGGGATTGATAGGCCAAGCGGATGCTTTTAAATTGGGGTAAGTAGGCAGATAACAATTGCACTTGTTGTTTAATCTGTTGCTCATAGGGATCGCCTTTATCAACTATTTTTTGAGGTAAACCGTGAGCGGTCAAAATCAAATGATAACTGGAGGGTTCCGGTGTTTTAGTCAGTATTTTGTTGGCAATCAATTTGTTAAAGTCTTCTGATTGATAAAAAGGTTTGACAATTTGTAATTTGCCCTTAAATCCGGTTTTATTAAAAGCATCTAAACTGCTTTCTACTGTAGTGGTTGAATATTGCGGGTATAAAGGCAACAAAATCAGTTCATCATAATTTGATATTACCTCATTAATATAGGGGCTGGTGTATCGCATAGCATATTTTACGTCGTAGCCAAGTCGTTTTTCTAATTTTTGACTAAGACTGCGGGTAATATCATATAAACGACTACCGCCAATGAGTTCATATTTTTTCCATACCTTTTTATAACGCGTTTGTGCAATAACCGGCGCCAAAAGATGACGGACAGGCGAATCAATAATTCGTTTGTCCTTAAACATTTGATATAAGAATTGTTTAAGTTCAGGAGCCGAACGTGCAGCGCCCATATTTAATAAAATAACGGCTTTTGACATGTTTTTTTCTATTCGCAGCAAAAATACATATTTAAGTTGTGTCAAAATGTTAAAAAATGCGAAAAAAAAGTTTAATTTAGCCTAAAAAATATCGCTTATGGCAACAGGAGGATCAAAACTGGCTATTTTTGCTTC
>JAMOMQ010000019.1 GCA_027066995.1 Flavobacteriales bacterium | reverse complement strand
GATACTAATCTGAAAGCAATTCACAACTGCAAATAGCACATGGAAATTATATTGACAGTTGTAATCAATATATCAAAGATACTAATCTGAAAGCAATTCACAACAGCTTAGCTATGACGACGAAGTAGAACAGGGTTGTAATCAATATATCAAAGATACTAATCTGAAAGCAATTCACAACTGAATAACTTGCTCCGTCATTTTCCGTAATGTTGTAATCAATATATCAAAGATACTAATCTGAAAGCAATTCACAACTGCCGTTTGTTGTGGCAAAAAAGGAAATTGGTTGTAATCAATATATCAAAGATACTAATCTGAAAGCAATTCACAACGTTGATAGAGTAAATATGTTGTAAGGGATGGTTGTAATCAATATATCAAAGATACTAATCTGAAAGCAATTCACAACGGTTGGGTCTGGTGTCTCATACGCCAACATGTTGTAATCAATATATCAAAGATACTAATCTGAAAGCAATTCACAACGTTGATAGAGTAAATATGTTGTAAGGGATGGTTGTAATCAATATATCAAAGATACTAATCTGAAAGCAATTCACAACTTGCCTAATTTAATTTTAGCTGAAAAAGAAGTTGTAATCAATATATCAAAGATATAAAATTGAAAGGAATTCACAACTTGGATTTGTAGTTTGGGTTTATCTACATTACTATAATTTCTTTTATTTTTTTCTTGACTTATTGGTTTTTTATTATTTTTGTTATCCGAAAGTTGCTTGCTTGCGGATTGCTCTTTTTGAGCTTTACCGTTACTGCTTGCAACTTTTTTATTGCTTCTTGAATAAAATATTTAATAATCATTTTTCCGTTTGAAAGACAATTAATATATAATCTCGTTTTAAAGTATTGATTATAATGTGAGATTTTAAAGTAAAAACTTTTTTGCTTTATATCTATTAATTTGGGCCGGCTTTGGCTCTGATGTTTTAATAAATTTTGCTGTAGGCAGTAATCAATATATCAAAGATATAAAATTGAAAGCAATTCACCAATACCAATTTGACATATAATACGTTTTATAATTTATTATATTTGTTATATGAAAAAATCATTTGAAATATTACAAATCTTATTTGTGTTTTTCGTTTGGGGCGTTTTGATTTACAATTTCAACGATTTTACCCTTCCGTTATTTAAACTTTGGCTTTCCTTTATGGGATTAGCCTTTTTTGTTTTTATTACTGTAATTGTTCCTATATTAATTCTCTTATGGGTGACACATTTATTATTCAAAGTTTTGCGTATCGTTTTTTAAATTTATGGTAATACCAAAATGGTTTATATTTTGAGGCTGTCTCAAAAGATTGAATTCTCTGTCATTCCGAACAAAGTGAGGAATCTCATGTCTGATAATCAACAACTTATATTTTTATTATTATATGAATTGTTTATGAAAAACCCTTTTGAGACAGCTTCATTTTTTGCTTAATCAAGGATAAAAAGGCAGTAGTAGCCATAGCTACAGACAGATATTTTCGACGCTGAGTAAGTGAAAAAGAAGCAAAATATTGGACTAAAATGTATATCGTTTTGATTTAAATCATAATACATAGGGCTTGCTGAAAAGCTCGGAACGCAATAGATTTGTAATTTGTGAATTGCAGGTGCATATAGATACTTCAAAATGAATAAGTTGCAAAGATATTGTGCTTCCGAACAGCAGAAAAATAAAATTTATGCGTTTTACAAGTGTAAGGAATTTTATGCTTTTATGTGAAAAAACCATGCATTTCTCATCAATTACCTGATTGTATTATATTGATATTCAATATCTAAGCGTTTTTCATTAATTCCTACATATACTTCACTTATAGATACGCCATAGCAAAGCCGTAGTAAAGCCGTAGTTACTTCGTGCTAAGCCGTTATAAATTATTAAAGTTGTCGTTCGTCTTTGATACCAAATACAAATATAAATTAATCCAATATTTCATTATTAGCTAATGGTCATCCGGCGTCAAACGGTTTTCAATCAAACGGTTTTTATATTGTTGTATAAAAGCTTTTAAACGTTTTAACATAAAATCCGGGGCTTTTACCTGCTGTTTTACCAAATTGTTTTTAAGCAAACGGTCTTTTTTATAATTATACAATCCGGTTACTTTTTCGTTGCGAAATTGCATTAAAGTGTCTCCTTGCATATACTCCCAAGTGCCTCCGGAGTAATTGACCACAAACGGATGTTTCTCGGTTTTGGGATCATTTCCAAAAGTTAAAATCTTTCCGGTATAATTGAGTTTTCGCAACAACCGCGGCATAATATCTATCTGTTGGGTTAAAGTGCTATCCATTTTTACTTCCTTCGTATTGCCCGGCTCGTAAAAAATAATGGGAATGGCATGACTGCCAACCGTAGAGTTGTATTGCGGTAAATAACTTTGGTTGCAATGATCGGCGCTGATAATAAAAATGGTATTTTTAAACCATGGCATCTTAGAAGCGGTTTTAAAAAAATGACGCATAGAGTAATCCATATATTGAACAACCTTATGTATTTCGAGCGGTCCGCCTTTAAATTTATCTCTAAATCCTTTAGGCAAACGAAAAGGATGATGCGACGATAAGGTAAAAACAGTAGATACAAAAGGTTGTTTAAAAGTGTCTAATGTTTTGGCCATGTATTGTAAAAACTTATCATCGGGGATGCCCCAGTAACCGTCAAAATCGGCTTTATTGCCATATTCATCCATACCGTAGTATTCGTCAAAACCAGCCAAATTTACAAAAGCATCAAAGCCCATAGAACCGTTGGGAGCCCCATGGAAAAAGGCGGTTTTATAGCCACGCTGCTTTAATATTTTTCCTAATCCTAAAAGCTTATTAGTACCATATGGCGACAATACATAAGGCTGCACCAAAGACGGAATAGAGGTTAATATCGAAGGCATGGCATCTATTGATTTGCGTCCGTTAGCATAGGCATTGGTAAAAGTGTGACTGTGTAACATTAAACTGTCCAAAAACGGGGTATAACCTTTGTATCCGGGAATATCTTTATTGAGAACGCCGGTATATTCCTTGGCAAAACTTTCAATAATGATAATCATGACATTCTTTTTAGTCATGCTTGTGTCGGACTTAAACTCTTTAACCGGATTAAAAATCTTGGCAACCTCGGCATCACTAAAATAATGCACCGGCTTAAAAGCCTGCTTTTTCAAAGTCCTGATAATGGTAAACGGTGTATTGAGCACAATAGCCATCTCCAAAGGCTTGTTGATATAAGCTCCGGCATTGTTCATATTGATAGGCCGCGTATCACGGGTAAATCCACCGCGAATGCCTACTATTGAAAAATATAATGTAATGAGTAAAACAACCAGCCCTGACAGATAATATTTATAATTAAAACGTTCCGAAAAAGACGGATCTTCAACCCGCAGATACCATCTGTATATCAAATACACAAAAACCCCGAATAACAGAAATCCCCACCAAAAATCTTTAATAAATTGAATCAATAAGTTAGACATGTTTTTTTCGCCGGTAAACATAAAAATTTCTACCGTGGAACGTTTTAATACATAATCAAAATAAAAAATATCAATCAGGTTAAATGCAATCCCCAAAGCATTGGTTACTAAAAATAAACCAAATAAAAATTTTCGGTATGCCTTGTGTTTTTCAAAAGGCAAAGGCAATAAATATAAAAAGATATAAAGCAAATTCAAATATAACAAACCGGTCAAGTCAAAACGCAAACCACCTTCCATCATACGCAACATATCGGCTATACCCACATCCGGATAATGATGCCGGTTATACCCGAAAAAAACCAAACGCATCAGCTGGTATAATACAAACAAAATACCGAGCCGTTTGATTAAAACAATGAGTTTTTGCAATGAATATTTCATATAATTTAATTCCTTGTTAAATTTCTTCGGTGTCTTCGGTGGTTAATCTTTAAACCACCCAAGGAACCCAAGACCCTGCGGGTTACACCTAAGTTTATTAATATCTAAACACCTATATATCTACCTTCGGTGCTCCTTCGGTGACTTCGGTGGTTGTTTCTCTTGAACCACCCAAGAAACCTAAGACCCTGCGGGTTACACCCAAGTTTATTAATATCTAAACACCTATATTTCTACCTTCGGTGTCTTCGGTGGTTGTTCTTCTTAAACCACCTAAGACACCCTAATTTTTGAGCCGTCTAAGATATTTATTTTTTTGTTATTCCGGTA
>JAMOMQ010000018.1 GCA_027066995.1 Flavobacteriales bacterium | reverse complement strand
ATATAAAATGAGCTTTTTCATAAAAAACTTATGTTTTCAATTTAATTACCAAAAATATTATTTTATCAGTATCTTTGACATTTACTTTATGTTAAAGTCTTTAATATTTGTATAATTCTCATTATTTATGAAGTTTTTTTACCATAAATTCAATAACTATGAAGCCGGCTGTGATGAAGCCGGACGTGGTTGTCTGGCAGGCCCTGTTGTTGCAGCTGCGGTTATTTTTGACAAAAAATATAAAAACAAATGGATTAATGACAGTAAAAAACTTAATGAAACCCAACGAAATGAGTTGCGCGAAGAAATAGAAGAAAAAGCTTTGACCTGGGCGGTTGCTTATGTATATCAAGATATGATTGATCAAATAAACATTTTAAACGCCTCTATATTGGCAATGCATAAAGCCTTGGACCAACTGACACATACACCCGATTTTATACTGGTTGACGGCAACAGATTTAATCCTTACAAAAATATACCTTTTAAAACCGTTGTGCAAGGTGACAGCAAATATATGAGCATAGCAGCAGCTTCTATTTTGGCTAAGACCCACCGCGATGCTTATATGGTAAAGTTACATGCCGATTTTCCTCAGTATGATTGGATTAACAATAAAGGTTATCCGACACCTAATCATCGTAAAGCCTTAGCCAAATATGGCATTACTATTCATCACCGTAAAAGTTTTAACCTATTGCCTCCCGAACAATTGAAATTAGATTTGTAAATTTGCCCCATACTTATATCGTTTTTATGACAAAATTTTTTTCTTTTTGGTTGTTATTAATGTTGGCTTTGCCGTTACAACAGGCTTGGGGACAAAAAGACTTGCAAAAAAAACTGGAAAAACGCCGGCAAGCTTTGCAAAAAGAAATATTACAAATCAACCGGCAACTATTACAAACCAAACAAACCGAAAGTTCGGCTTTGGATACATACGGACAAATAAAACGTAAAATCATTATCCGGCAACGCTTGATTAGAAATCTGCAAAGCGAAATCAACCACTTGAACCGGCAAATAAAATCAAACGAAAAAAAAACGGCACAACTCAATAAAGAATTGCAACAACTCAAAGCGGATTATGCCCAAATGATCCGGCAGTCATACAATACCCGATCACGTCAAGATAAATTGTATTTTTTATTTTCATCCGAAAGTTTTCAACAGGCTTTTAAGCGGGCACAATATCTGAAACAATATGCCAAATACCGAAAAAAACAAGCGGAAGAAATTGTTGCAAAACAAAAAAAACTAAAACAACTCAAAGAACGCTTAACCAAAGATAAAGCCGCCAAAATAGAATTATACAAAAACTATAAAAAAGAACAAGCCGAAATTAAGAAAGAACAGGCCAAACAACAAGCTATTGTTAATAAAATAAAGCAGAAGAAACAATACTATTTACGTCAAATAAAAGCCAAACAACGCGAACAAGCCAAAATTGACAAACTGATAGACAAATTGATCAGAAAAGCCATTGCCCGTTCTAACAAAAAAGTCAAAAAATCACAAAGAAACGCTTCTAAATTTTTCTTAACACCCGAAGGTAAAAAATTGGCCAATCAATTTTCGGCCAATCGCGGCGCCTTGCCTTGGCCTGTTAAAAAAGCTTATATATCGCGAAAATTTGGACCGCAACCACATGAAATTTTTAAAAACGTAAAGGTTATCAATACCGGAATATATCTAGCCACCGAGCCGGGTGCCAAAGCACGGGCGGTATTTGAAGGCAAAGTGTTACAAATACAACTGATTCCCGGCGGCAACAACACGGTGTTTATTAAACACGGTAATTATTTGACTATATACGGCAATTTGAAAGAAGTCTATGTCAAACCCGGGCAACGCGTAAAAACCCGCCAGGAAATTGGAAAAATTGCCACCGGTCCTAATGGCAAAACAGAATTAAAATTCCGGATTTATAAAAACACCACCAAACTCAATCCGGAAAAATGGTTGCAGCGACGCTAAGCCGCTATTATTCAAACAAGATAACGTGAGTTTGACATAATAATAACCTTATAATTACATAACTTATTGATTATCAACCATGAGATTCCTCACTTTTGTTCGAAATGACAGATAACTTAGGGCTTACTGAAAAGCTCGGAACGCAATAGATTTGTAATTTGTGAATTGCAGGTGCATATAGATACTTCTAAATGAACAAGTTGAAAAGATGTTGTGCTTCCGAGCAGCAGAAATATTAAATTTACGCATTTTACAAGTGTAAGGAATTTTATACTTTTATGTGAAAAAATCATACATTTCTCATCGAACACCCGATTATATTATATTGATATTCAATATTTAAGCGTTTTTCAGCAAGCCCTAATTTAATCTTTTGAGACAGCCTCTTTTTATCTTGTATCTCATGCATTTATTGAATATTATACGCGATTCTTATATCAAACTCACGTTAAGATATTAAAAAATAGTCTTTTTCAGTATAAATATCCCTACAAATTATTATGTTTGCCAAAACAATAAATTAATCAAAATAAAATGGCACAAGATTTATTTAAACATCCCGATTATTATCAAGTTGACGATTTGTTAACAGAGGAACATAAACTCGTAAGAGACGCGGCTCGCGAATGGGTCAAGCGTGAAGTAACACCTATCATAGAAGACTATGCACAAAAAGCCGAATTTCCCAAACACTTGATTAAAGGTTTAGGCGAAATTGGTGCTTTCGGTCCTTTTATTCCTGAAGAATACGGCGGCCCCGGTTTAGACTATATGTCATACGGACTCATTATGCAAGAATTGGAACGCGGCGATTCCGGTATTCGCTCAACTGCTTCGGTGCAATCGTCTTTGGTCATGTTTCCCATTTGGAAATTCGGTAGTGAAGCTCAAAAGAAAAAATACTTACCCAAATTGGCGACCGGCGAATTGATGGGTTGCTTCGGGCTTACCGAGCCCAATCACGGATCTAACCCCGGTGGCATGGAAAGTAAATTTATAGACAAAGGCGACCATTATTTACTCAACGGTGCTAAAATGTGGATATCCAATGCACCTTTTGCAGATATTGCCATTGTTTGGGCTAAAAATGAAGCCGGACGTATCAAGGGTTTGATTGTAGAACGCGGCATGGAAGGTTTTAGCACACCCGAAACCCATAACAAATGGTCCCTTAGAACCTCAGCCACCGGAGAATTAATATTCCAAGATGTCAAAGTCCCCAAAGAAAACTTACTACCCGAAGCCGACGGCTTACGGGGCCCTTTGACTTGTTTGGACTCTGCCCGCTATGGTATTGCTTGGGGCGCACTAGGAGCTGCAATGGATGCCTATGACACCGCACTACGTTATGCACTTGAACGCACCCAGTTTGGCAAACCCATTGCTTCCTTCCAACTGCAACAAAAAAAACTGGCCGAAATGATTACCGAAATTACCAAAGCCCAATTATTGGTATGGCGATTGGGAACCTTGCGTAATGAAGGAAAGGCAACAGCCGCACAAATTTCCATGGCAAAACGTAACAATGTTGATATGGCTTTGAAAATAGTTCGCGAAGCCCGTCAAATTTTAGGCGCTATGGGTATTACCGGCGACTATTCCATCATGCGTCACATGATGAATTTAGAATCGGTTATCACTTATGAAGGCACCCACGATATTCATTTATTGATAACCGGCTATGATATTACCGGTATTCCGGCTTTTAAATAAACATCCGTTTATCAAAATAAAAAATGCTGCTCTTAAACCGGGCAGCATTTTTTTATATTAATTAATCTTTTTGTGTTTTCGATACAATTTTTTATTTATAAACCTAAATAATGATAACCCAATTACATACAATCAATTTACTTTAACTTTTTTGCTTGTCCAAAAAAGTTAGAAAAAAGAACACCTTAAGAGAACCTTGCTAAATTTATAGGTTTTCTGCACTAAATGCTCTGAACTTGTGCCCTGCATGTCTTTGGGCACTTCGAACAGCAGAGCCTTTTACGTTCCAAAAACCTTAAATTTGAAGCAAGAACCTCTTAGGGAAATAACTGCTTTAATAGAAACTTTTGGATAATTAAAATCTGTTCTACCGTTTTTTTTAGAAATTTTTATTTATTTCTAAAAGCAGATTAATAATATAGCAATACCCTCTGCACTTAATTTTTGAATGCCCCATTGTTTAAAACAAGGGCAGCATTTTTATTCCATATTATTTATTTACACTATATTTCAAAATCATCATCATTGACTTCCATATCTATACCACCGACCACGTAT